>CAMYZQ010000008.1 GCA_947303895.1 uncultured Bacillota bacterium
CCACCAATAAATACACAAATATTACCATCAAAATCTACATTAGAATAGCATCCTAAAGCAGTATAATTTGCTTCATCTTCTTGAGTAACTACTTCTATTTCTAGATTATATTTAGATTTAATAACAGTGTTTATTTCATCTAATTCTTCTTTAGATATATTTCTAAATATACTACATCCATAAACATGAACATTATTTGTATACTCAAGTGCTTTTTCAATAATTACATATATTTTATCTAAATCACTTTGTAGTATTTTATTATTTTCTTTATAATTTGCTTTTAATTTAATTGTAGTAGTATTCTCATATATTACATTACTATCTTCATATACATGAGTTTTAGTATTATTACTACCTATTTCTATAATTGCGAATTTCTTCATATTTTAATCCTTTTCTACTTTTATTTGATATAAAACTTTTGGTTTAGAATACTCTTCTTCATCTCTTAACATACTTGTTTCTTTAGCTTCTACTTTACCAATAATACCAAAATATTTATTAACATCTTCTAATGTAAAGAATCTTTTTGTATAACCACCAGTACCATCATTATCATCTGTTAGATAATAGTTTTCTTCTAACATCTTTCCTTTACCAGCACCAAAATTAAAATCATTTATAGTAGCTACTCTTGCAAGTAAAACTCCACCATTCTTTAGTATTCTTTTTATTTCATTCATTATTTTAATTGTTGTTTCATTATCAAAATAATGAAGACATAAATCTGCAATAATTAGTGAATATTTATTATCTTCTATTGGAAAATTGTTTCTCATATCTAAGTACATTGTCTTAGTATTTGGAATATATTTTTCAATATTAGCAAGCGCTTCCTTTGAAAAATCACAAGACAATACTTTATATCCTCTTTCAGAAAAATATAAAGTATTTGCTCCATTTCCACATCCTAAATCAAGTATTTCACTATCTTTATTCTCTTCAAGAATATCTTTATATTCATCTAACCATAAATCATATACAGGTAAGCTACTTCTTTTCTTAGCCCAGCTATCCCACATTCCTACATAACCATCATTCATATTATTTCCTCTTTAAACTTCTTAGATAATCTTTATGTTCATTAGTAACTCTATAACTTTCCACAGCTTTTTGAATAGTTTTATTATGAACCCAAATATCTAATTTATTATTTTCTATATATTTAATTGTACTATCATATTGTTTAGCTAATGCTGTTGCAAAATACCATGCAATCATCATATTTACATAGTATTCATCTGACTTAATCTTTGAAACTAATTCTAAATATTCTTCTTTAAAATTATCATCTAGATAACTTCTCATAAGCATACCTATACCAAATCTAATAGTATAAGTTTCCTTTGATTTAAGCCATTTTTTTATTTCTCCGATTAACCTGTCAGAATTCTTTACAAATGCTTTTGGAGTACTTTGATCACAAGTAGCCCAGTTATCAATATATGGTAAAAATTTATTAACTGAATCTAAGCATTCATCATAATCTTTTATTTCACCAAGTATAAATGCATGTAACTGATTCTCATCAAAATACTTATGAGGTAAACTATTAATAAATTCTTTATAATTATTACTCTTATATAATTCCTTAGCAATTTTCTTAAGTTCAGGAGTTCTAACACCTATTATAGTCTCTGCTTTTACTGTTGGAATAATAGTAATTTGCATATCTCTATATTTTTTATCTTGTAATTTAAATAACTCTTTTTCTATATTCATAAAATCTCCTAAATCAATTAACAATTCCTAATAATATAGTTAATATTCCAAGTACTATATGAGTTAAAATTACCCCATATAGATTTCTATCTTTCTTATAAAATATATATAATATTATTCCTAGAATAAATGTTAATATACATGTTAAATAATCTTTATAAATTATATGAACTAGTGAATAACATAAACTAGATAATATTATCCACAAGTAATTATATTTACTATTTAAATCAAAATATCCAAAAACTCCCCTATATAGAAATTCCTGAATAGGACATGACACAAATATATAAAACAAATAAAACAATAAAGTTTCTGTTGGATTATATTTACCAACATGTAATAGCTTTAATACTATAACTATCATTATACTTATAGCTATTAGTATTAGATTTCTTTTAATTGATCTAACTAAATTCTCTTTAGTTATTCCAAGATCTTTATTCTTAACTCCAAACAATTTCATTAATATAAATATTAATAAACCTATACCTGTTAGTATATAAAACTTAATGTTATATAAATATTCATTAAAGAATATTACTACAGGAGTCACTATATAAATTAATAAAATAATTGCTAATAAAACTTTATTTTTCATATAATTACCTCTATATAAATTATAGCATAAAAAATAAAAGTCTTACTTAAAGACTTTTATTTATAATCTAATATTTATACTATCACCTTGTAAATTTATTTCACTTGTTATTTCCATACCAGGTGTATGTTCTACTATTCTATTTACTAAGTTAAATAATTCTTCCGTTTTTAGATAACTAATTGTATCTTGTTTGTCGTAAAATCTTCCATAATTTTTCTTAGCATCCTTTAACTTTTCATTTACTATTTCGCTTTCAGAATACATATCAAATTCTTTATTAGCATCTTGCAATTCTGCTTCAGAAGTTCTAGATAATACCTCATGATATTCATATGATAAAACTTGCAAACTTGGTACTATTACATTAGTTATACCTTTACTTTTTATATAATTAATAAATAACATTAACGATAAAACCTTACTTGGATGAATATCAGGATTCTCAACACCCTTATTTAATTTGTATAATTCTCTTTTTATTTTTTTCTCATTAATATCTATTTTATCCTTTACATTTTGCACACCACATATAAAACAAGTATCACTATCATTTATATCATATAATACTTTTGGCAAAGTATATTCCTCTAAAATCTTTCCTTCTTCATCTCTTTTAGATATTTTAAAGAACATAGTTCTAGAAGTTTCATCATAATATTCATTTGGTTTAGTATACATAATTACATCATACTCACCAAATTTACTAATCTTTATTGGATTTATAGTATCTAGTTTTCTATTATTAGCAAATTCTAATTGATTTTTCAAAAAAGACATTGGATTTTCAACATCATCAATTCTCATACGTAACCAAATATTTGCTAATAAATCTTGCATAATAGACCATGTCTTTAAATCTTCTTTTTTATATTCTCTATACAAATCTAACGTTTTATTTATGATATTTCTTAAATGTTCAAAAAACATTTCAGCATCTTCAACTACAATATTGATACTTTTATCTTCTGTAAAGTCATTATCATCTAAAGGATCACTGAGACTTCCAAAAATTTCATCATCAGACATATTTTGAAGCTCTAGGTTTTTCTTTATTGTATCAGAATTTAATAATTCAATATTATCTTCTACGGATCCTGATAGTGCTCTGATATAATCCACAACATCTTGTCTTAAATGATGGTCTCTATATTCACCATCATTGGCTATTTCATCCATCAAAGCATAACCGTCATCTGTAAACAAGAAATTAATATCAACCCATTGGTTACCTTTTATAGCTGGTTCTATTTCTCCTACAAAAGCATCAACTACTTGTTTAAAATTAACATGTTCTAGTTTCTCTATGTCTTCCATGCTTATCACCTATTATAATTATAACATAAAAAAAGATGTCATTAGACATCTTTTCTATTTAAACTAACTACTCTTGTACAAAGTAATCCTATAATAGCTACTTCTAATAAAAGTATATGAGCTAATAGATTATCTCCTGTTTTAGGACTAACAGGTTCTACTATTTTCTCATAAGATACTGATATAGTTACATCACTATCAGGCATTACAAAACTATTATTTTTAACTTCAATTAAATTACCATTTTCATCTAACACTTTAATAATAGTATTATATCCTTCTTTTTCAGTAACATTTAAATCTACTACTGATTTATAAGGATATTTATCAGCATTAGTAGCTATATTCTCTGAACTATCTGAATCAATTATTACAGTATGTATTCTAGTTACTTCATATCTATTATCAGGTAAAATAACTACGCCATATCCATCTTTTACATATTGCATTGGATCATAAGTATATATTCCACCAGTAACTGCCTGAGTAATTGTTTGTGGATCTTCTGCATCAATTACCTCTGTACCAGTAGATATAAAATTACCATCTAATATTATTACTGAAACTGTATCAATAGCAGAATCAGGATTATTCATAGGATTAGCTTCTACTACAGGAACTAATGCTTGTAAATTACCACCACTAATAACTACTTCTATAGGAAGTTTAGTATTATGTTGTGAAACAGCCAAAGCAGCTCCTATTGATGTAGTACCATTAGCATTAGTACTTACATTATATACATTACTAGTACCAGTAATATTTCCACCATTTATATATAATTTACTTGCTCTTATTTCAATACCAGTAAGTCCTGAAATATTACCACCATTAATAGTAGTTACACTATTTCTTTGTGGTAAATACATACCCACTCCATTAGTAGCAATTAAATCTCCATCATTAATAGTAATATTAGCATTACCACTATGTTCATTACCATTACCAGCAACAGCCATATCATAACCAATAATAGTTCCACCATTAACAGTTAAATTAGTATTTTCAAACATAGCAATACCTGCTGTATGTTCATTTAAACCTTCAATTCTTCCACCATTAATAGTAGCAGAACAATTACCATAAAGGTTAACTGTTTGATCATTTGTAGCATCTGATTTAACTAAACCACCATCCATTGTAAATGTAGAGTTTTCAAATACTTGAATAGCTCTTCCATTTGTAGAATAAACAGTTCCATCCTTCATAATTAAAGTCTTTTCATTATAGATAACGAATCCTTTATCACCAGTAGCAGTTCCTTGTACAGTACCACCATCTATTTCTGTAGTTTCATAGTTATATATTGCACCATGTAAACCAAGTCCTTCAATAGTTCCACCTTTATGAATTAAATGTCCATTTGTAGATTCATTTTCTTTACCTACTATAACAGTAAAATTAGCATTTGATGTTATCTTACCTGTTTGTGGATTAGATGAATCTACTATTGTTACCTTTTCAGTAATATTAATATAATTTTTCTTTAAAGTAATAGTATGACCATTTAAATCCAACACTGCTTCTTTATTCATTATAAGTGGCGAATAAATAATAACATCTCTTTCAAGTTTTATATTACCACCTGTAGCACAAGCATCAGCTAAAGACATTAATCCTGAAATACCATCTACAGATGCAGCTGTATTAGGATCAACATATGTCCAATGAGCATAATAAATTACTGTTTCTGTAGGTAATGTACTTTCATTAACCTGTGAACCACCAGTTTCTTGAGTATACCATCCATCAAATATATAATCATTTCTTTCAGGTACAGGTAATTCTCCAACAGGATTACCTATATACATTTTCTTATATGTAGTAGATACAGTTCCTCCAGTAGGATCAAATGTTATAGTAATTCTATTAGTAGGATCTATATAACCATATAATGTATTGTATGTTTTTCCACTTGCATCATCTGTATATGTGCCTGTTTTTTTAACACTATCTACTTCCATTTCGTTAAGTAAAGTTTGGTTTCCATCATTTACATAAGTTGGAGTTAAACCAGTTTTTGTAACTTTACCAGTAATATTACTTGATACACTACCAATAATACCATCATAGAAATTATATGATGTAGCTGCTATAATACCATAATTCTTACCTAAAATCTTTGGTGTATCTATATTAAAATCATCATCTTTAGTACCAATATTTATAAGACCTTTTTCATTATAAATAGCATAGGAATCCTTAGCTATAATAGTACCACTAGTAATATTAATAGTACCATTATTTAAGTTATGTAAAGTTGCTCTTTCATTAGTACTTGATTCTAATTTAGCAGTACCACCAATATTTAGAGTTCCACCATCGTTATATATTGATTGTCTTTTACCAGTAGCTATATAATTACCGTCATTAATAGTTAATTTACCAGATGAATTATTATTAATCATACCTGATTTTTTATCAGAAGTAACAGTACCATTAGTTATTACTAATGTACCATTATTAACAATAACAGTAGCATTTGCACTTGTATTTCTTAGTGTATGATTACCTAAATCTAAAATAATACTTTTACCTTCAGGTATTGTAATATTGTCACCTAAATCTTTTAATAAAGTAATAGTAGTTTGAGTATTACCTGCAGCAGCTAGAGCTAAATCAAATGTTTCATAGCCATTATCCCCTATAGCATAGTTATCACTTGCACTAGGAGCAGCTTTAACACCAGTAATACAAAACAAAAATAATAAAATAAATAATACTATTTTCTTTTTCATAATACTCTTTACTACCTTTCTACATACCTACCTTCATAGTATCACAAAATAATAATGTATTCAACAAAAATAAAAAATGATAGACACTTCTATCACTTTTTAAAATTTTTGCCCCTAAATAAATCATAATAACCATCTCTATAATTAATATAACATGAATGTCAAAATTATATTTGATATTCAACTATTTGTACTGGTTCTATTTTCTTATTTCCAATAATCGATTGCATAGCTGTTTGATGAAAAACAAATATTACACATTTATTGGATTGCTTATATTTATTAATAACTTTTTCTATTCTCTCTTTAACTTCTTCTTTACTTTCCCAATTAACTTTTCTATCAGTTGGCCTTATACCATTGCATGAATAGTAATCTTTATATATTTCCTTTATTTTTGAGCCATTGTACTGATATGTTAAATCCGGTTCCCACTCTCTTAAATCTGGTTCTACTATTATATCTAAATTAAGTTCCTTAGAAATAATAGCTGCTGTTTGAAGTGCTCTTGTATATGGAGAAGAAACTATTAATTCTGCATTCTTTAATCGTTGGTCTTTGGACATTTCAACTACATCTTTTATATAATTCATATCTAAAGGTGCCAAGTCATTTCCATGACCTATAAAATTATGGCTATCAACATAACTATAATCAGAAACCCCATGTCTAATCATATATATCTTCATAATTTTTTCCTTTCTAAAACTGCAATGGATTCTAAATGCCCAGTATGCGGTCAACGAACATGTCACAGCAATTGCCTTATTATTTTATTAATTCATATTCCTTTACTTCTGTATTTTTTAAACCAAGATTCAAAAACTTACCGTCTTCAGGTATACCATTAAAATATGCATAAAATGCTTTTGAAACTCCAGAATGTGCAACTATTAAAACACTATTATATTCTTTTGTTTTTAATTCATCTAAGAAATCTTTTACTCTTGAAAATAAATGAGGAATAGATTCTTCTGTACCATACTTTTTATCTGTAAAATAATTCCAATAATCTTCTCTATCTGTTACTTCAACTGATTGACCTTCTAAGGATCCATGTTCTCTTTCTCTTAATCTTTCATCATAAATTATTTGCTTATTCTTTACATTAATTATTTCTGCTGTATGTTTTGCTCTTATTAAAGGAGATGATATTACAATATCATAATCTATATTGCTAATTTGTTTACTTAATTCTTTTGCTTGTTCTATTCCTTTTTCATTTAAATCTTCGTTAACATAATTATAAATTTGTTTTACATTTGAATCGCATTGTCCATGTCTAACTAAATATATTTTCACATTAATTTTTCCTTTCTAAAACCATAACTGTTTCAACATGTGATGTTTGTGGAAACATATCAAATAAATCTATACTCTTTAAACTATATTGTCCCTTTAATACATTATAATCTCTAGCTAATGTAACAGGATTACATGATATATAAATAATCTTTCTAGGATTTATTTTCATAATAGATATTAAAGACTTATTATCAGAACCACTTCTTGGTGGATCCATAATCACAGTATCTACTTTTAACTCTCTTAATAAATCTATTTTATCTTCTACTTTTCCTTCAATAAACTCTACATTAGTTATTTCATTTAGTTTTAAGTTTTTGTTAGCATCCATAATAGATGAATGACTAACTTCTATACCATATACTTTATTAAAGTATTTAGACATAAGTGTAGATATAGTTCCTGTTCCAGAATATAAATCTAATGCTGTTTCTTCGTTATCAAGTTTACTAATTACGTATTTATATAGTTCTTTAAATGTAATAGTATTTACTTGGAAGAATGATTCTGGTGAAACATAGAATTTATAGTCCTCTATTGTTTCTATTAAACTCTTGTTACCGGATATTAATTCTCCATTAATATAAATAGATTCGTTATGGAATAAACTTAATAATTCTTCTTTATATACTGTGTTTAAATTATCAAATGAAATCATTATTTCATTTGATATAACTCTAATCATTATTTCAGTAATATTATGATCTTTATTTTGAATAAATCTTCTTAAAATAGTTATTACTTCATTTATTTTATTATCTAGCAATAAACAATTATCAATATCTACTATATTATGAGTTTTTTCTTCATAATAACCTATTTTCTCATTACTTACTTTTAAAGTAACTTTATTTCTATAATTTAATTCATTAAATGAATATATTTCAGGATTAATATCTAGTTCACATATTTTTTTAAATATTCCTTTAACTTTATCTTTTTTAAACTCTAAAGTATGTGGATAAGATAAATGCATTAATTCACATCCACCACATTTATCATAATAAGGGCATTTTGGAATAACTCTATTTTCTGATGGAGTTACTACGTTAAGTAATTTACCAATAAAATAGTTACCTTTATCTTCGATTATTTCTATGTTAACTATTTCATTAGGTAATGCACCTTTTATAAAACATAATTTACCATCAATAGATGCTATACCTTCTCCTTCGTTATTTAATCTTAATATTTTTACTTCCATAAATCACCTATAAAAGATATAAGAATATACCAAAGAAGTGACATGCTGTTCCAAGTAAACAAAATACATGGAATACTGAATGCATATATTTCTTTTTAGATCCTACTCCATAAAGAATAGATCCTAGTGTATATATAATACCTCCTGCAAGTAAGAAGATTACACCATTCATTCCCATACTTTGTTTTAATTTAGATAATCCAAATAATATAGACCATCCATTTATTAAATGACAAATAACTTCTACTACTTGGAATCTATCTACTCCAATAGATGTAAATACTATACCTAAGATTGTTACTCCAGTTACTATACCAAATAATGTCCATCCAAGAGCACCACCAACACCAAGTAATGCAGCAGGTATATATGTACCACATACAAGTAAATATACATTACAGTGATCTAATACTCTAAGTACTTTTTTACCTTCTAAAGAAGGAGATAAAGCATGATATATACATGATAATGTATAAAGCATTATCATAGTAGCACCAAATAAAGATACACATACTTCTGCTAAAGCAGTTTTAGCTCTTACAGTCATTAATACTAGATAAGCAACAGCAAGTAATGCTCCTACTCCATGAGAAATAGAATTAAATAATTCTTCTCCTAAAGAATATTTAGGTAATTTAATATTTAATTTTTTCTTTTCTTTTTCAGTTTTATATTTATCAACTAATTCTATTATCTCTTTAGCTTCTTTATCTTTAATATTATATTTCTTTTCTAATAGTCTTTCTAATGTCATAATTATCCTCCATAATTCCTATTATAATTAAATATATATTGAAGAATAACTCCGGAATATTCTCCATATCTATCATAGATAAAATTATTAATTTTATCTATTCCTTCAATATTATATTTTTCTTTCATATATTTTTTAACCCATGTATCCACAGGAAAAACATCTCTTTTTTTATAACTAAATAATAATATACATGAAGCAACTTTAATACCTATTCCTTTATAACTAGTTAAATAATCTAGAGCTTCTTTTGTAGTCATATTATCAATTGAATCTACATCAAGTTCACTATGTATTAAATCATATATATACTGGTCTCTAAAACCACATTTAACTTCTCTTAAATCTTTTGGAGTAGCATCCATTAATTTTTCTCTTGATGGAAATAAGTAATACTCTTTGCCTTCAAATAATACTTTATCCCCATATCTTTTAGATATATGATCTAATGCACTTTTAATATTAGGTACTGAATTATTAGTAGATAACATATAACTAATAATTGCTTCAAATTTTGGTTCATTAATTATTTTTAAACCTTTAGAATAATCAACTACTTCTTTTAAATCATTATCTCTTTTAAGTATTTCTTTATTAATAGTTTCATAGTCTTCATTTAAATCAAAATACTCTAAAATAACTTCTTTTAAATTATCTTCATTTGATGATTTTACTATTAACTCATTACCCTCTTTTTTAACATTAATAACTCTATCAGGTAATATTACTGTGTATGAATTATCATCTTCTATTTCATATCTAAATATTTGACCACAAGTAATAGTAGAATCTAAATCAAAACATTTATCAAGCTTAATAGTCATTTGTAATCACCTAGTAATATTTTACCATAAAAAAAGAATAAATTAATTATTCTTTCTTAATTCTATAGCTTTAGTAACTACATCTTCTATTTGTTTTACTGAGAATGGTTTAAGTAATATAGCAGCTACATTATAAGTTCTAACTTTACCTATTATTTCTGGAGCTTCTTCACCAGTAATAATACATACAGGAACTTTTTCTAATATACCTTTACCTTGGAAGTAATCTAAAACTCCAAATCCATCTACATTTGGCATATTTAAATCAAGTAAAATAGCTACTATAGTTCCTTCAGGCATAACATCTACCATATCCATAGCTTGTTTACCATCAGAAGCCATCATTACTTTATATTTATCTTTATAAACATGTTCTATTAAGTTTCTAGTTATATTAGAGTCATCTACTACTAATATAGTTTTTTCACTAATAATTGGATTAAATGTTTCCATAATTACCTCCCTAAATATTTCTTTCCTATTTCTTCAAATTTATTAATTTCTGCTATAAAAGCACCAAAATTACTTTGTATAAAATCTTTATTACTTTCTTTACCAGCCATTTCATTAGCTAAAGCAATATCTATTAATGATACAAAACCTAAGTATTTAGCATCACTCTTAATTGAATGTGATAATATACCATAGTTTTCAAAATCATCATTATTTCTATATTCTAATAATTTATTTTTATTTGTATCAATGTTATTTAAAAACTCTCCTAAAGTTTCATTGTAGAATTCCATATCTCCAAGAAGTTCTATACCTCTATTAACATCTACGCCATTATTTGTAAGTATACTTGTATCCATATAACCCTCCGTCTACTATAATAATTATAACATAATAAAAAAATAATAAAAAAAATAAATGTATAGTTTACATTTATTATTTTTTACTAAATAGATATCCATTATCTACTTTTTCAAATTCTCTTTTTCTTTTTCTCTTTAATTCTAGAACTTTACCATATTTTATAGTACTATCCAACTCTAGTTCAGGAACTCTAAGTTTCCATTGTAAATCATGATCTATTTTTTTAATAATAGGTATAATCAATATAGATACTCCAGCCATAATTCCACCATCGCCAATAGCTACTGATTCATATATTTGATATTCTTTATCATCTTCTCTAAGATTCCTTTCAAATGTCTTATCAGAATCTCTATATATAACAGCGTCTATATCTCCTTTTTCTACTTTTTCATCAAAATAATCCATTGTAGAAGCATCTGGTGTACCTAAAACATATTCAATAGATGCACCATTAACAATCATTTCATATGAATCTAAGTTTACTTTATCACCTTTATATATATCATATTTAGCAGCATATTGATTTCTATACTCTATAATATCTTTATATACTCTTAGATAGTTATCTTTTTTCTCAGTTGGCTCTATATACTTAACCGTTTTATATCCATTAGTATCCATTGTTATTTCTTCTGCATAGTTATCAGTAATCTTTTTTTCATTAGTTACATATAAACAATTACCAAAAATAGAAAGACCTATTACAGATGGTAATAATTGTAACATAACTACAAGAGAAGTACATCCAGTTTTAGCAATAACACTTTTTCTTTTTGAAATTCTAAATTCTTTTTCAGCTTTCTTTATTTCACTATCAAGTCTTGTTAATTTACTCATATTGTTCCTCTTTCATTTAAAGATTATATTACCATAAATAGTATATTTTATCAATTAAAAAAACTAGAGATACCTCTAGTTATTTATTAAATGGCGTCCCCGACTAGAATCGAACTAGCGACCTATTGCTTAGGAGGCAATTGCTCTATCCTACTGAGCTACGAGGACATGAAAAAACTATACTAATTATAGCATAGTTTTTATTTTATTCCTATTCACAAATAAAACCTTCAGCTCTAAAGCCTTCAATTATTTCTTCTCTAGTACTTACATCTTTTTCTAAACTATTTTTTATAGCAGTCATATAATCACTCTTAACATGAGCAGTTATACTATATACTTGACCACTATCTTTAGTTCTAAAACTTACATTTCCAAATTGTTGCTTGTATTGTTTCTTTAGAACAAATACTAGACCTGAAACAACACCTTTAGCAAATTTATATGTAGGATCATTTGGATCATAATTCTTCATTACTATAGATCCTCTAGCATACATATCGTTAACTTCATTATTTTCATCAAAAGATATTTTAACTTGTGTAACTGTTTTAAATTCTGTATCATCTTCTATTTGATAACACATAACAGATGAGTCATCTACTTTACGATTCTTATCTTTATTAGAAGTTGCTTTCTTTAAGCCTAATGCATCTGCTGTTATAGTTAATTTATCATTACCACCAGTATTAACTACATATCCTAATTGATTACTTACCGAAGTATTAACTACTGCAAAAGCAATTTCATCATAATATACGAATTCCTTAGCATCAATAACAAATGGTGTACTTAAATTATGTGTATAAACATCTTTATATTTACCTTTTTCTTTTACAAATAGAACTACATATAATTCACTTGTATTTGAAGAACTTTCAAATTTAATTTGGGTATGATCTAATGCATCTTTAACATACCATGGATCATAATAGAAATAATTAATGGCAGAATATTCTACATTATAACTTCTAAGAATATTCATCATTAAATTATCTTGTTTTTTTGGATAAATAGGACTTCCATCATCATTATAAGGTATTAAAGACTTATATTTATAATCTAATGTTAAATTCTTTTTAGCCATAGATATAAATGCTTCATCATATTTACCACTAGAATTATCTTTTAAATATTTTAATGCATTTGTACTCTTTGACGATTCATTAATAATTTTATTACCATTTGGAACAATTTCAGCATAGTTATATCCAAATATAAATGCAGGGTACCCAATACTAGCAGCTCCATGCTTTTTAGTTTGTATCTTATCTATACTGTTAGTTACACCTTGAATATACCAAACAGCATGACCATTTAATGCTGTTTTTTTATTATAATTCTTTGATGCCTTTAAACCAGATAAATCCGCTGTTGTTTCAACAGTAAATAAACCTGATGAACATCTTGCATATGAACCATTTCCACAAATATATTTTTGATAATGGTGGAACATTTCATGTCCAACTAATACTTTTGTATTATCAAAATTCTTAAATGAATTTGAATCTACCACTACATATGGAAAAGCATATGTTGCCCTAGCTGTATCCACTTGCATATTATCATAAAATACATCTACTATACTTGACATAAGTTGATCACCAAATTGAAAAGTCTCACAATACCATGCAGGAATATTTGTATTTTCAGAATCAATATCTATTATATATATTGGCATAGCAGTATCTAAATACTTTGTATCTATGTCATTCTTTTTTAATAAAAGTGCTGCAGTTGGTTTAGTCATTTTATATAGTAATTCAATTGGAGCAAAAGGTGCACTATCAACCGGTTCATATTTGAAATCGTATCCATATTCACTCTTATAATATGAAACTACGTCCTCTAAATAATCTGCTAATTTTTTTGCTTTAGAATTAGAAATAGCATTTCTTCCATCAGTTGTATAATACACTAAGAAATTTCCATTTTTTGATAACTTAACATGATCTAATTTGTTTAAATGACCTGCATTTGATTTTACAACTCTTTGAACTTCATATTCATATACTGAATCATTTTCTTCAGCTGAAACTTCTTCTTCAACATCCCATTCAACATCATTCATCATAAATATATCATATAAATATTTAACTGTTTCTGTTGATAAATCGTTAGCCATTTCATTAGCTTTTGAAAATAAATAATTCATATCATTAAAATCATTATCAAGACCTGAATATGATTCACTAACTAAAACAGGTTCTTTTACTGAATAAGCAAGTTGTTTAATATATTCATCTTTTGTTATTTTTCCACTGTTTAAATCTTCTTCTAATTGGCCTAACACTGTTTTAGTGTTAATAGTACTATCTATTTCACTTAAATCACCAAAAGGATCTTCAAAATAAGTTATTTTCTTATATAAGAAAATACCTCCTACTATTAGACCTGCTATTAATAAGATAACTATTAATGCTACTAGTCCACCCTTTTTCTTTTTCTTTTTTGGTGCCTCAGTTGGAACAACAGTTTTAGTTACTAAACTATTTCCACAGTTAATACAATATTCTGCATCAACATTATTTTCCGAGCCACAGTTTGTACAGTATTTTTTATCCATATAAACCTCCTATAATTTTACTATACTATATATTACTATACCTACAAGTACAAGTAATAATACTGCTATTACGTAATCTATTATTCTTAAACTACTATCTAATTCCATTCCCTCTTTAACATTATCGTCTTTGTTAATTTCATCCATAGATTTAGATAATTTGTTTTCATCAACATTTCTCATAATAATATTTCTATCATCTATTTTTAATGTATTAATAAAATAGTTTAATAGAAATTCATGATATTCTTTATCTCTATATACAAAATCATCAGAAAATATCATATTTTTAAAATCATGTAAACTAACAAATTTTACTTCACTAACTTCTGATTCTTGTAATTTAAATTCTGTTGTATTTTTAATTCTCGTAATATATGTATAAGCAAGTTCATTTTCAAATGTTCTTGTATCTATTAATTTTACATTTTCTTTAGAAAGTGAAACTCCTAATTCTTCTTTAGCTTCTCTAATACATGCATCTAATTCATTTTCACCTTGATCAACATGTCCTGAAGAAGAAAGTTCCCATTTATTAGGACTAGAATTCATAATATTAGATCTCTTTTGAACTAATATTTCATTATTCTCATTTAATATTATTGTCCATACTACTTTATAATAGAATCCTGGATTATCACTTTTACATACTGAAGCAGGTCTAGTTCCTAAGAACTCACCTTCTTTAGTAAATACATCATACATTTCTTCCATGTTATTCACCTACTTTTATAATAGTATTTAAAGCAAGTATAGTCATTTTATCTAAACCAGTTTCTCTTTCTTCTGGAGAAAGAAATATATCTTCTTTTATTAAACTATCTACTACTGTTAACAAACAAGCAGCTTTAGCATTAAATCTACTAGCATTATAAAAGATAACATATGATTCCATTTCTGCTACACCACAGTTAAATTTTTCTCTAGCAAAAGATGCCATTAAAGCTTCACCATAGAAGTTATCAGATGTAAGTATTCTAGTCTTTTTTAAATTCATTCCTTCTAATTTAGCTTCTTCTTCTATTAACTTATTTAACTCTTCATCAGCTTTTCTTATCTTAGTAGTATCCTTATTTTCTTCATAAGCATAATTAGTAATAGAAAAACTATCAGTTCCAAGAACAACATCTCTTACTTCAATATCTTCATTCATTGTTCCACAAGAACCAATTCTAATCATATACTTAACTTTATATTCATTAAATAATTCATAAGTATATATACCAGCAGATGGAATACCCATACCATGTGATAAAACAGATATTCTTTCACCTTTATAGTATCCAGTAAAGCCTAGCATATTCCTTGTGTTACAAACTTCTTTATAATCATCTAAAAAAGTTTCTGCTATATGTTTAGCTCTTAATGGATCACCACATATTAATACTCTACTAGCAATATCTTCTTTATTAGCATTTATATGTAAAGACATAATAACCTCCTAAAAAAAGCTAGTTAACTCTAGCTTTTACTACTATTCTTGCCTTTCCCCCGTCTTCACAAGTAACTAAAGTTACATGATAACTATCAAATGTATTTAAATAACTAGTATCTTCTGGATTAACATTTCTTAAAACTTCATATACTATATAATCCATTTGAACACCAGATGTATCAGTTATTTTAATAGTATCACCTGATCTTAAATTTCTTATATTATAGAAAAATATTGTACTTCCTCTAAAGTTATGACCTGATAAAACAAATCCACCTTCATTGTTTATTTCAGTACCATATGTTTTAACTATACCTACATTCATTGCTTTAGAAGTTTGTTCTTTAATAATAACAGAACTAAAATGTATTTTAGGTATTTCTATTTTACCTACTATAGTTAAACCTGAATAACTAATACTACTAGAAGTTTGAGTTTTCTCTTCAGGTTTCTTTTGTTCTATTTTTACTTCATCATCAAAAACATCTAATGCATTCTTTTCTACAGAAGCTAATTTTCTTTCTTTAAAAGAATCAAATATCATAAGAAAAGAAACAAAATATAGAGCAAATATTAAAGCAAATATTACTATATTCATTACTTTCTTAAACATAATAATACCTCTTAATATCCTAGTTCTTTAAATGCTTTCTTAACATCACTCTTATTAGAAGCAATTTCAGTAGAACCTGATATTACTACATTATCCATTTGAACAATTTTAACATAACCATTTTTAGAATTAGTTACAACTATATAATCTTTTTCTTCTTTATAACTATATCCTTTTTGGTCTTTATAATTATCTTTCATATATTTTTCAGCAGAATCTTTATCTTCAAATTCAATAAATAAGAATATAGATCCCTCTTTAGAAGCAGATATATATCTTTCATATATACCTTCATAAGATAATGATTTATCTGTTACAGAATAACTTAAATCATCACTCATTTTAGCTGAGAATCTCTTATAAGTTATAGCACTATAATCTTTTTTACATGCACATAGTAATAAAACAGATACTACGATTAAAAGTGTACATAAAATTCTTTTCATTCTTTTCATAATACATACTCCTCTATTATATTTATATAATAACATATTTTTAAAATAATATCTACTTAATTATACCAATTAATGTACCTGATGAAAGGAATGTTAATGTAGCTCCTCCACCAGTAGATTTAAATGCATTATCAACACCATATTTATTAAACATGTATGTAGTTTCGCCGCCTCCTGCATATATCTTACTATCTAAGGTCTTAAGTATTTCACAAAGTGATTTAGAACCATATTCATATTCAGGATCTTCGAATAAACCAACAGGTCCATTTATAAATATAGTTTTAGATTTTTCTAAGTAAGTTTTAAATGTTTCAATTGTTTCAGGTCCAATATCTAAACATTCATCATTATCATCTATTTCATTAATTAATCTATATTTTTTACCATCATTTCTAACATATGCATCTTTGATTAATACTATCTTTTCGGGATACTTTTCAAGAAGAGTTTTACAATATTCAAAACTATCTTCTTCTACAAAAGCTTTACCAGTTTTATATCCTTTAGATGCTAAGAATGTATAGACCATTAAACCAGAGATTAACATATAATCACATTTAGTAATTAGGCTGTCTATTAATTCTATTTTATCTGATACTTTTTTACCACCCATACAAACAGTATATGGTTTTTCATAACCATCAAGTAAGTTAGATAAATTATCTACTTCATTGCATACTAAAAACCCATTACATGATGGTAATATTTTTGAAATACCTGTAAGTGAAGCACACTCTCTATGAGATACTCCAAAACCTTCATTAATAAATATATCTCCAAAAGAAGCAAAGTATTTAGATAACTCTGGATCTTCGTTACTTTCTTTCTTATTATCTAAATCAAAATATCTAACATTTTCAAATAGCATCAAATCATTATTATTTACTACTTCTTTAATATCTTCATCATAAGTAACAAATGTTACTTTTTTATTAAGTAATTCAGATAATCTATCACATACTATTTTTAAACTATTATTTTGTTTATCTTCTTCAGTTTTAATTCTACCTAAGTGAGATAAAATAATTACTTTACTAGCCTTTTCAATAGCATAATTAATAGTCTTTAAAGCATTAACTATTCTTGTATCATCTTTAATAATTCCATTTTCTATTGGAACATTAAAATCACATCTAATGATTACTCTTTTACCCTCAATATTCATGTCTTCTAATCTTTTCATTTATTATCACCTAAGTTAATTATAACATAAAAAAAGGAAGCATTTACTTCCTATTTTACAACTATGTAAACAGCTTTTTGAATATTATTACTTGATGTAATAATTATTCTAGTTTCACCTCTTGAAACACCTCTAACATTACCATTACCATCAACAGTTGCTATACCTGCATTATTAGATTTATAAGTTAATGTTTTGTTAGTAGCATTACTTGGTAATACTGATGCATTAAGTGATTTAGTTTGTCCAACAGATAATGTTAATGAATCAACAGAACTAATACTTGTTACATTAACAGTTATATTGATTTCTGGTCTTGTAGTACCACCACCAGAATGTGTTCCAGATGAAGGAGTTCCTCCACCTCCATTTCCTCCACCACTAGGATTTGGATTTGGTTGTGGTTGAGGAGTTGGTTGTGGTGTACAATCAACTATACTATATGTTCTAGATGCTGTAGTTACATTATCTGATGAATCTTTAATAGAATAATTAACTGTATAAGTACCAACTTTATTAATATTACCTGTATCAGATACAGTAACATTATTAGTTATATTACCATCTTTATCATCATATGCAGTATAACCATATACTCCATTAGAACTTAAATCAGGTTTTTGACCTAAACAAATCTTTTGGAATGAATTTGGTTTAGTAAATGTTATAACTGGAGGATTAACATCTTTGTTTTCAACTACTCCCTCTATAACAACTACTTTTCTTTCTTTAGTAGCAGTATTACCTGCTTTATCAGATACTGAATAAACTAATTTATATTCACCAAGTTTAGTAGTATCAACAGTTCCTTCTACTTTAATTCTCTTTGTTATATTTTTATCTACATTATCTGTAGCAGTAGCTCCAGGATCTACAAATTCAGAATCTTTTGCAACAGTCATTGGATCTGCTCCAAGTAATTTTATTTCAGGAGCTTTAGTATCATTTTCTGTTTGAGTAACAGTTTTATTTTCAATACCTGTTTCAGTAGAACCATAACCTTCAGTTACATATAATTTTTTACATTTAATATATGTTTTATAAGCTACATTATTATTAATATTCTTAGCAATAACATATCCATCACAGTCATCCATATTAGAATTATATACATATTTATTCTTTAAGGCACTAATTGGAATTTTTCTATATTCATTTTCTTCTTTTAATTCAATATCTTCATTAGAAATATAGTTAGGAGCAGCATTATTAATCTGACTCTCTAATATAGTATATTTCTTAATCATAGATTTTCTATGAATTAGAATACCGACTATTATTATTATAATAATTGCTACTATAACAGCAATTGTAATAATTCTAGTTTTCGTCCAGAATTTTTCTTCTTCCATATTACCTCCTATTGACTAATATAATTAACTGATTTATATTTATTACCACATTTAATATATGCCTTTCTAGTAATATTATATTCCCCAGTATTATAATCTTTTTGACTAATAGACTCTACATAACCATCACATTTATCTACTAGTTTACTATCTGTATTAACAAAGTTTCCATTTATTAATTCTTTAGCAGTTACTACATCAGTAGCACCTTCTTTTATTTCTATATCTTTAACGTTATAGTATACTTCTGCAGAATTAACTAATATTTTTTCATATTCTTTATATGGAACATCCTTTGTTGCTATTTTTACTTTTATAACTACAAATACTACTAGAACAGCTGTTACTACAAGAGCTGCTAATATAAGATGTAATCTAGTTATCTTCTTTTCTCTAAACTTTTTTTGCTTAGGTTCAGAAGAAGATCCTCCATCTTTAGACCCTTTAAGTAGTAACATTATTCTATCTTTGTAATTCATAGTCTTTCCCCTATGTATTCAAGAACCCTTATCAATTGTGAAGTATAACTCATTTCATTATCATACCATGCACATACTTTAACTAATCTTTCATCTCCACTTTCAATTATTTCTGTAAGTGTAGCATCAAATATTGAACCTGCATTTGAACCAATAATATCAGTTGAAACAATTTCTTCATCAACATATGCAAATGAAGGATTAGATTTTTTCTTCATAGCTTCATTTATTTCTTTCTTAGTAGGATTCTTTTCTAAAACTAATGTAAGTTCTGCTATAGAACCAGATACTGTTGGAACTCTAAATGCACTACCATTTAATTTTCCATCAAGTTCAGGTATAACAATACCAATTGCTTTAGCAGCTCCAGTTGAAGTTGGAACTATATTAGAAGCAGCTGCTCTAGATCTTCTAAGATCACCTTTTTTATTAGGTAAATCTAGTAGACTTTGGTCATTTGTATAAGCATGAACTGTATTCATATAACCAACTTTAATTCCATAATTATCATTTAATACTTTTAGTACAGGTGCAATAGCATTAGTAGTACAAGAAGCTGCTGAATAAATATTATCATCACTCTTATAACAATCTTCATTAACACCATATACAATTGTAGTTATATCTTTATCTGAAGGAGCAGAAATTAATACTTTCTTAGCTCCTGCTATTATATGTTTATTAGCTTTTTCTCTAGTTTTAAAGATACCAGTACATTCAAGAACTATATCTACATTTAATTCTTTCCAAGGTAAATTTTCTGGATCTGGTTCTTTACAAATCTTTATTTTATTACCATTAACAGTAATACTTTCTTCATCATAACTAATTTCTCCATCAAATACTCCTTGAGCTGTATCATATTTAAGTAAATATGCTAGTGATCTTGGATCAGTTAAATCATTAATTGCAACTATTTCAATTTTATCAGTTGCCATAATTCTCCTAAAAGCTAGTCTTCCTATTCTTCCAAACCCATTTATTGCTACTCTAATCATTTTCTCTCCTCCTATTTAAAAACACTATTTCCAATAAATTCTCTTATAATTGAATCCCTAGGGATATTTTCACTAGATATTGGTAAAACAATCTTAAGTAAATTAAGTAGTCTAACAACATCTTTATAGTTTTCATCACTTTCATCTACTGCATATAATAATGGTTCAGCATATGTTTTTAATATACTTAATTCATATACTAAAGTTGTATTAAATACAGCATCTGCTTCTTCCCCAAATGGGAATACATTCTTTTCTTCTCCTTCTCTAACTGATGGCCAGTTCATTAATGTTTCAGAAGCATTATATCCTCTTGTTTCATTATCTCTAACCATTCTTCTAAGAAGTCTTACATCAGTCATTTTAATTCTATTATGATTATCTAATGTAAGTATTGGAAGTGGTGATACATATACTTTATATTTATATCTACTACTAATATTCTTAGTAAGTTCATCATTTAATGCATGAAGTCCTTCTATTATAAGAATATCATTATCTCCTAATTCTATAGGATCAGTTACATATTCAGGTTCTCCTGTAATAAAGTTATATGTAGGACACTTAACCTTTTCACCTTCTAATAATTTTTCTAGATGTTTATTAAATAATTTAGTATCAACAGCCCCTAAACATTCAAAATCATATGATCCATCTTCTCTTCTTGGAGTTTCTTTTCTAGCTACAAAATAATCATCTATAGACATAGTCTTTGGATTTAATCCAAATGTTCTTAAGAATAAACCAAGTTTCTTAGATGTTGTAGTTTTACCTGATGAAGAAGGACCTGATATTAAAACAATTTTAGATTTTCTACTATTAATATCTTTTGCTATCTCATATAAATCATTATTTTGATGTAATTCAGATAACATAATAACATCATTAATCTTACTATCAATAATAGACTTATTTAAATCACTAACAGTATTAATTCCTATATTAGAACAGAAATCATAATACTTTTCAAACTCATCAAACATTTTCTTTCTATGCTTATAAGTTAACTTAGGATTATAAATATTTCTAAATAATAATACAAAACTATTATTATCTAGGAAATGTAATTTAAAATCATTTAGATATCCTGTGGATATAGGTAAATTATAAAAATAATAATCATATACATTATCTAATTTATATAAATTAATATTTGTATTAGTATTATATTTTAATAACTCAACCTTATCTAAAATACCTCTATCAGTATAATACTTAATGGCTTCTTTTCTATTAATTAGTAACTTATCAATAGGAATATCTACATCAATAATCCTATTCATTTCTCTAGTTACTAATTCTAAGTCTTTTTCTGTAATATCATTACATTTAATATAAACACCTTTATCCAATGCATGTATTACCTTTATATCTTTGTTAAACTTATCATTAAATATTTTAACTAATATAAAGACTAAACCTAGTTCATATACTTTATTTCCCGTACTAGAATTTCTATCATAGAATTTAACTTCACATGATGTCATAACAGGTGTAGATAATTCTGATAGAATACCATTTATTTCACCTATTATTATTTTATCTTTAAAGTTCTTTTGGAATCTTTTAGATATTTCTAGTAATGTTGTTCCTTTACTAAAAGCATATTTTTCACCATCATATTTTACTTGAATGCTTAGCATACTATCACTACCTTTTTACCCTATAATCATTTTATCATATTATTGTCAAAATAAAAAGGTGTTATAAACACCTTTTTATTAATTAAGTATATATTTACTATTAACTGTAATTACATATCTAAATGCTTTATTTACAGGGCTAATACTTGTTACTCCTACTGAAGAAGTATCAACATCAACATATCTAACATAATTAGAGAAATCATTAGATACTTGACCATAATTATTATACTCTGTAGGTATATTAACAGCAGTTTGTAAATAATAATCTTTATTACCTAATAACCAAGATACATCAGATAAATTCATAGCAAGTATTCCATTAAATTCTTCTTCTGTTAGAAGTCTAACTTTAGAAGTTACATATTGATTTGAAGTACATGGTTCATGATCTTTTAAGGCACCACCATGAGAACCATTAACAAGTCCAGATGCATCATCACAAACTATATTATCTTCAAATATAGATTTAACACTTTCTATTTGAGAATTTGTATTAATATTTAATGAACTAAATTTATATACACTTGTATTACTAAATCCACCATTATTAGTAGCAGAATCAGCATCTAATAATAATGTTAATGTTTGATTATCACCATTAGGAGTAGCATTAATTACATGCCAGTTAAGATTAGCATACTCTACTTCTTCACCAATAACATAAATATTCTCACTATTATAAGAAGCATCTTTAGCTATTGGAGTTGGATCTTCTTCTTTAATATCTAGAGTAACAGTATTAAGGAATGATCCTGCTTCTTCTCTACTAGGCATATTTAAAGCTATTTGAGCAAATATAGATTCTCCTGGTCTAATAATTCTGTTTTGGAATGATGTGTTTTGTAATCTATCATCAACCATTACCCATCCAGCATTATATGGATCACTTGAATCAAATACTAATCCATATGGAATATCTTCATATATATTTTCAACATATCCAGCAACTTGTGAATTATTAATTATTTCAAATCCATAATATACTTTTAATGTTGCTTTTAAACTATTTCTAACACTAAGTAATACTTTAGATTCATTATTATAAGTCTTAGTATCAGTAATACCATTATAATTTAAATCTACTTTAGTAATATATTTCTTAACAATCATACCAAATGGTTTTCTATTAATTAAACCAAAGTCTAAATTCTTAGCTTCAGTATTAGTAATTAAATCAATTCCATCATGTGAATATGGATCATGTTTATTAGTTATTTCTGCTATTCCATCAGATATCTTATATGCATCTGAATCTTTATCAGTATCTTCTATAGCATATCTTAAAGATAAATCATATGATTCAGTATCATAGTTAAATCTAAGTTTATAGAAGCCTCTATCTAAGTTTTCAAATATATATGTTCCATCATCTAATGTAGTCTTTTCACCAATTAAATCTAACTCTGCATCATCTACTATTCTATATAATGAAACAGGTACATTAGCAAGAGTTAAATCATTACCATTTTGTACACCATCTTCATCTACATCTATAAATACTTTACCAGATATTTTTCTATTAATAACTTCGTATTTAATAGTATTAGATTTAATAGGCATATATGTTGTAGAACCACCTACTACTTTAATAGCATACTTATCAGAATAATTATTACCATTAGTTCTAATAGTTACTTTAATAGGACTCATTCCACTATGAGCATTTACATTAATATTTGTAATCTTTAATGCAGTTACTTGTTTATAAACACCTTCATTAAATAAATCCATACATTCAGTATATTCGTTTCCAGTATCATTTACTTCTTCATTTACAGTTTGAGAATTATCAGTTGTACAATATACTTTTGCAGTTCCTAAATTATCTCCATCTAAATGAACTGTATATTTACCACTAAATGAAGAACCTTTATCATCACCAGTAAATGGTAATACGTTTAATACAATATAATCATTAATATCTGAATTAGTATTGTTATATGCATTAATTGTATAACTAAAATCAGAATCTTTTTCTATACTTGTTGGAGTATCGTTAGATACTGATATAACCATATTGTTAATACCACTACCATATAATGTTAAAGCACTCCAATCAGAAGCAGCAACTTCATTATTAATATTAGTTACACTAGCAAGTGAACTAACAATTATTTCATTAGCATTACCAGATAAATCAGATGATAATATAGCATCAAAATAAATATCTGATACAGCTTCATTTGGTTTAGTGCATGGAACAATAAACTTTAATGTAGTTCCATTAACTGTAGGCATAACTTCCACTGGATTAATATTATAATCATTTGGAAGATATGTTAATGCCTTTGGAATATCAACATAAACAGTTAACTCTTTAATAAACCATGTATCATCAGCACCAACATTTAATGCCATATCACTTAAGTTAGTAGCTATCTTAAAGTGAATAGTTTCATTATCCACAGCATTAAAGTTAGTCTTCATCTTACCATCTTTATTTTTGTTAGTAACCATTACTGTTTGTTTTAATTCAGTATTAACTATTTTTAAACTATCACCATTATTATTTGGATTAGTAATAACATCACTAGGATTATCATTATTAATAACTCTTGGTGAATAATAAGTAATAGCACTATCATAATCAGATGACATAGCTAATGCATTTACTTGATATGTTTTAGTAATATCATTTACATTTCTAATTTTAAGTTTTGTCTTAATAACAACTTTTACATCACTAGGAAGTTTAACACCATCCTTAGTTTGAACAATCATCTTAGATAAAACTATTTCTTCATCATTAACAGATGCTTCACTTAGTTTACTATATACAGTAGGACTAGTTTCTTCTATACATGGTCCTCCATATAAATTCATAATTTGATTAGTATTATAACTTGTTAAGTTGTTACTAATAGTTGTACATCCAGTTTGAATTGTACTTCTATCTTCTTCTTTAATTCTTGTATCTAATGTAGATGCTATATAATTAGTATTCTTGAAATCTCCATCAATAAACTTAACTTCAAAATCATCACTAGTTACATTATCACATTCCAATTTTCCACAATATAATTTAATTTCTATATCATTATCACCATAAGACATAAATCTATATGCATATGGATCAATTTTAATTACTTCTTTTAATCCTTGATTAGAATCAGACGATGAATAATTAAATGTTGTAACATATAATATTTCAGAACCTTTAGATTTAGAACCACCAGTTATTTTTGTAGTTCCATCCATTTCATATAAATCAGATTCTAAATTATAATCTTGATTAACATATGCAGTATTAACTGCTGATGTATTAGTTCCATTAATAGTAGTTACACCACTAATTAAATCAATATTAGAACCATTAACACTTAAATTAACAGTTATATCACTATTACCATCAGATGATGATCTTGGTGAGAATAATGTTATTGCATAAGTTCCTATATAAGCTTTATTTGCAATACTTCCATCAGCATTACTAGAAGGATATCCATAAGTAGAACCATAATTACTAATAGTTAATACAAATGAATTGTTTGTAATATTACTAGCAACTATACTTCCTGGTTTTCTAGCACTAGATGATGAAGAACCACCACTATATGGTAAATTAACTCTTACAGGATTAATAACACCAATTTTAGAATCATTATATAATCTAACAAATTCAGGTTTTACAATTACATTTTCAGAACCAGTTTGATTAAATGATCCATTTAATACTATTGGTCCAGAAGGCATTGATTTACCTTTTCTATTTGTTTCAGAATAGAATCCTAAAACAAAGTTCATATATCTACCATCTTTAGAATCTAAAGTACCTTTTTGAGAATCGCCAGATACCAAAACAATTCCTAAATCAGCAGATTCAATACTTGATACTACAGTAGGCATATAGTTATAAAAATTAGCTGCTGTAGAATAATTATTTGATTGAAGAACATCATATTTATAATTATGTTTAGTTCCTGTATTACCTAAAGTAACAATATAATTTGAATCTGTATTAGTAGATTCTTCTATTTCAAACTTTGGATCAATTATTGTTCCATTAGGAGCCCCAAGTACATAAAGAGTAACAGAAGCAGTAGTTCTACTACCATTTATTTCATTAACATCTTTTATTTCATAAGTGTATGATGTAGATCCTGAATTACCTTTTTCTTCAAAAGCAACATATTTAGCTACATTTTCAGGAATAGTAGCAGTAATATTAATTGTTTTATTAGCATAAGCAGTTAATCCAGCAGTATTAGTTAATTCCTCTTTATTCTTAATTCCTAAATCAAAATTATAAGTAATCTTATCAAATGATCTAACTATAGCATTACTATCATTTGAATCATTACCTACTACATAACCACTAGTAGCATGATAATTAGCAGTATCACTATAATCTAATCCATCATTAGAAAAGCTTTCTGTACCAGTCTTAATACCAGTTATTTCAGCATAACTAATACCAA
The DNA here is from genome assembly GCA_947303895.1 of uncultured Bacillota bacterium. Lineage (GTDB taxonomy): Bacteria > Bacillota_I > Bacilli_A > RF39 > UBA660 > RUG13038. The sequence goes on from CAMYZQ010000008.1 coordinate 27,273, forward strand.
TTTTATTATCATCACTATTAGCTTTTATAGTATAAACAAAGAAAATAACACTAGCTAATAATAATATAAAAGCAAATGCAAATAATAAATATTTTTTAATCGATTTCATACACTCACCTATTTTCTAATATACTATATAAATTATACCAAAAAAAAATATCTATTTCAACATGAAATAGATATTCTATATTATTTTAAAGCTTCTAATAATTCAGCTTTTTTCATTGAAGTATAACCTTCAATTTTTTTAGATTTAGCTAAATCTTTTAATTCAGCTACAGTTAATTTAGATAAATCTTCTTTAACTTCTTTTTTAGTTTCTTTCTTAGGAGTTTCTTTCTTAACAGATTCTACTTTCTTTGGTGCTTCTTTTGTAGTTTTAGTAACTTTTCCGTTTAATGCATCTTTAGCTTCTTTAACTAATGCTGAGAAAGCTTTAGTATCAGAAACAGCTAATTCAGCAAGCATTTTTCTATTAATAGAAATACCTGCTTTATTAAGACCATCTATGAATTTAGAATAACTAATTTCGTTATTTCTACATTCAGCATTAATACGAACAATCCATAATTTACGGAAATCTCTTTTCTTTTGTCTTCTATCTCTATAAGCATATACTCCAGAATGCATTAATTGTTCTTTAGCAGTTTTATATAATCTGTGTTTAGAACCAAAATAACCTTTAGCATTCTTAAGAATCTTTTTATGTCTAGCTTTAGTAATTTTTGCTGTCTTAACTCTTGCCATGATTTACCTCCTACTTTAATGTGTCAATTATTCTCTTTAATCTCTTTGAATCAGAGCCTGATAATTGACCTGCCTCTCTTAAGTGTCTCATTCTCTTAGTTGAATATCCAGTTGTATTGTGGTTAGCTCCAGCTCTTTTGAAAGTTACAGAACCACTATTTCTAACTTTGAATTTTTTAGCTGATGCCTTATGTGTTTTAATTTTATTCTTAGCCATAATTTAATTCCTTCCTTCTTATTTGTTTGGTGAAATCATTACGTACATAGATCTAAATTCCATAGTAGGTTCATTAGTCTTAGTACCATAATCTTTCACAGCTTCAATAAATCTTTCAAGTACATCTCTACCAAGTTCTGGGTGAGCCATTTCTCTACCTTTAAATCTAACAACTGCTTTAATCTTATGTCCTTTTTCTAAGAACTTAACAGTTTGATTAACTCTTGTATTGAAATCATGAATATCAATCTTAACTGATAATCTAATTTCTTTTGTTTCAGCAGATGTACTCTTTTGTTTCTTTAAAGCTTCTTTTTGTTTTTTGTTTCTTTCATATTTAAACTTATTGTAATCCATAAGTTTACATACTGGTTTATCACTATTTCCATTCATTTGAACTAGATCAAATCCAGCAGCATTTGCTAGTGTAAGAGCATCCTCGATATTCTTAACACCAAGTTGTTCTCCACCAGGTCCAATAACCATAACTTCTTTTGCAGTTATTTTTTCATTGATTAATAAATCACTATTCTTTGATATAACAAAGCACCTCCAATAAAAAAGTAGATACATCTGTATCTACATAAAAAGCACTATAATATATATTACTTGGCCTTTTACCTATCGCTTACTCGCAATCAGGTGAGATACAAATCTTCTTTCCTTTTTTCAAAACTACGTGAATATTATATATTATATATATTTATTTGTAAAGTATTTTTTTATTTTTTTCTAGCATATGACAAAAGTCTAATAATTTGTAAAACTGATGATAATAAACCAGCTACATAAGTAAATGCAGCAGCATTTAACATTTTTTTAACAGCAGGCACTTCATCTTCACCAATAATACCTAATCTAAGTAATTCTTTTCTTGCTCTATTTGATGCATTATATTCTACTGGTAAAGTAACAAGTTGGAATGATAATGCAAAGAACATAAGAGCAACTCCTATATATATAAAACCTGTAATAGATGCAAGTAAACCTATTACTAATGAAATGTAACCAATAGTATTTCCAATACTAGCTACTTTTGCAACAGCATTTCTAGCTTTTATTGGACCATATCCATCTTTATATTGAATAGCATGTCCACATTCATGAGCTGCTACTGCAATAGCAGCTATACTTGTATCATCATATACACTTTCAGATAATCTTATTTCCTGAGTACTATTATTATAATAATCAGTTAAAGATCCACTTATTTGACCTACTTTAATATTAGTAAGACCATTACTAGCAAGTATCTTTTCTGCTACTTCTCTTCCTGTTATATGTTTATTATTTTCTACTCCAGCATATTTTTTATGAACTGCTCTAAGTATTAAACTAGCAAGTAATGTAATAGCAGCTGCTACATAAAATAATATCATTCCTGTACTATTATATATTAATCCAGTACTTGTATTATAGTCTACTCCCATATTATTATAGTTCCTTCCCTAGTATCTTTAATAGTTACTCCAAGAGCTTCTATTTCAGATCTAATTCTATCAGCATTTTCATAATCTTTATTTACTTTATAATTATTTCTTTCTTCAATTAATTTATTTATTTTATCTTCTAATTCTTTATCTATTTCTTTTTCTTTAATTAAATCTAAAGAAAATACTTTATCAAATGATTTAACTAATGCTATCTTAGTAGAATTAGATATTTCATTATCTTTTAATACATCATATAGAATTGTAATTGCATTAGCAGTATTTAAATCATTACTAATTGCTTCTTTAAATAATTCATTATATTTATTAAAGTCTTCTTCACTATAATTATTATCATCAATTATATTACTAATTCTAGTTTTTAATTTGTTTAATGTATCTTCTGATTGATCTAAAGCATCATATGAAAATACTAATTGTTTTCTATAATGAGAATTTAAACACATAAATCTATAACTAAGAGGATTATATCCTTTAGATATTAATAAATCGAGTGTTAAGAATTCTCCTTTAGATTTACTCATCTTACCAGTTTCATCATTTAAATGTTCTCCGTGTACCCAATAGTTACACCATTTATGTCCTAAATAACTTTCACTTTGAGCTATTTCATTTGTATGATGAGGGAATATATTATCTACTCCTCCACAGTGAATATCAAGATGTTCTCCTAAATTCTTAATACTAATACCAGAACATTCAATATGCCATCCTGGATATCCATATCCCCATGGAGATTCCCATTTTAATTCTTGGTCTTCAAATTTAGATTTAGTGAACCATAAAACAAAGTCTGCTTGGTTTCTCTTAGAAGAATCTTCTTCTACACCTTCTCTAACTCCAACAACCATTTCATCTTCTTTATGATTAGTTAATTTATAATAATCATCTAATTTAGAAGTATCAAAATATACATTTCCACCAGATATATATGCATAACCATCATCTAGTAATTTTTGAATCATTTTAAAATAGAATTCAATATTATCAGTGGCCTTAGAAACTATTTCAGGCCATTTTATATTTAAACTATTTGTATCATTTTTAAAACATTCTGTATAATAATCTGCTATTTCTAAAACCGTTTTATGTTCTCTTTTAGCACCTTTAAGCATCTTATCTTCACCAGAATCTGAATCAGATGTTAAATGTCCAACATCAGTTATATTCATACATCTTTTAACATTATATCCAACATAGTTTAATGTTTTTTCAAATATATCTTCGAATATATAAGTTCTAAGATTTCCAATATGTGCATAGTGATATACTGTAGGTCCACATGTATACATAGTTACATTATTGCCATTATATGGAATAAAATCTTCAACTTTTCTAGTTAATGTATTATATATTTTCATTCGAATCACCTTCTTTAATAATTTTATCATATATAAACAAAAAAAAGAACATATAAATGTTCTTTTAAAATCTATTATTTCTTAGATTTTTTAGTTTCTTTCTTTTCTTCTTCCTTAATTTCTTTTTTTGCTTCTTTAAATAATTTTTTATTATGATCTAATAATGCAAGAATTACTAAACCAATAATAACAATTGAAACAATAATTGCAAATAATCCAAATCCTTTAGTAGCAATTGATAAAATTACAAGAGCAACTAATAGAATGATTATGAAGAACTTCCAAATATACTTCATCCAATCTTTGTAAGATACATCTGTGAATCTTAAAGCGAAGAATACAAGTATACTTGTTGGTGAAACTAATAAAACTAAACTATAAATAGCTTGGAATATAATAGCTAAAGAAGCTTCATATCCAGTAGCTGAAGTAGTATAACTAATTCCTGATAATGCAAATTGTGATGCATATGTATAATCAGGATAGAATATACCTGTTACACCAGATATAACTGATGAAGTAAATAGATTAATCTTTTCACTAAATGCAGTTACAAATGTATAGTAAACTCCAGAAGTATATAGGTTAATAAATACTATACCAGCTAGTAATAGAATTACTATATATGGAACAGCTTTTCTAAATCCAATAGCAAATGCATTAATAACTTCGTTAAATTTAACTCTGTAAATAATAGCAATTATTATTGTAGTAACAAATAATAATAAAGCTAAATTGTGAAGATCAAATGCACCAAATTCTACTATTTCACTTCCAACAATTGCGTTGAAAATAGAAACTTTAGCAACTTCTGCTCCTTTAAGCATTTCTAGGAATTTACTAAATCCATCGAATCCAAAATATTCACCCCAAGGAACAAATCCAAGAACAACTAATACTAGAAGAACGCCCATTATAATTTTTAATGGTAATGTTTTTGAAACGTTTTCTTTACTAAGATCAACCTTTTCTGGTTTCTTATTAAATACTAAAACAAATGCAAGTAATGCAAGTAATAAAACTAGTGTTAAAACTATTTTATATAGTAAATTATCAGTAACAGTTAAACTTAGTATTTGGTTATTATAATATGTATGTAATGATCCTGCAAAACCAATAACAGTAGCACCAACTGTAGAAGCAACAGCAGCTCCCTTACCATAACCTAACTTTCTGATTACAGAAATAAAGAATGGTAGTATAAATAGTGCAACATATAATTGACCAGTAATAGCTGATAATAATCCAAGAATAAATACTACAAGTGCTACAAATAAAGTTTTTCTTTTTGAAAACTTCTTAGCAACTGAAGTAACTAATCCGTCATATTTTTCAGTCTTATCTAATATTGCATAGAAAAATCCAATAGATAAAATATATACTATAGTTGTAACAAATACACTTAATGATGTTAAACCATTAAAGAAAGTATCAGTTAATGCAACTGGCATAATTGTATCTTTTGAAGTTTGTCCATAACTAATAATAGTACCTGGAACAAAATAACTAATAATAACTGTAAATAATATTACAATTCCTAAAATTTTAAATAAATTATATTTTTTCATAATTATCTCCTCCTATTTTATGAACTCTAGTATTACTTTCTTAGTTATTCACCTTTATCCTCCTATTAGAAATTATAACACTATTAAAAAATAAAAAAAAGTAATTTTTAAAAATTACTTTATTAAAACCCGCATTTATATGTTTCTATATTTCTTTTAACTTTATAATTTGGTTTCTTATTAAATTTAACAACTAAATATGGATAAGTAAATGCATCTGTGACTGTACATGTTTCTCCCGGATGTTTTTCATTAACAGTTATAGTTACATCTTTTCCAGATACTTTAATATCTTTTAACTCTATTGAATATCCACCAGTACTACGCTTACCCATTTTAATAAATAGATAATAGTTGCCTTTATACTCTACTAGTTCTTCACCAGATATTTCCCTATTATAATTAACTTTATCACTAACTAATTCCATTATTATTGTATATTTAATATCTTCATCTTTTTTATTATTAATAAAATAAATAATTATTTCTATACCTATTAATAATAAAATAGCAATTATACCTATAATAATCTTTTTCTTCATATTCTTCACCTAGAATAATTATAACATAAAAAAAGTAATTCATTGAATTACTTTTATTTATTTGGTCTCATCATTGGGAATAATACTACATCTCTAACACTAGCAGCATTATATAGTAGCATTATTAATCTATCGATACCAACACCAAGTCCACTTATTGGAGGCATACCTTGTTCCATAGCTAATAAATAATCTTCATCAAGGTCCATAGTTTCATCATCACCTTGAGCTTTAGCTTTTAATTGGTCTTCAAAGTTTGCTCTTTGAACTTCTGGATTAACTAACTCTGAATATGCATTACAAATTTCTGCACCAGCAATTATAACTTGGAATACATCAACAACTTTATTATCATCATCATTTCTTCTAGCAAGTGGTTTTAATACAGCTGGATAATTCCACATAATAGTTGGTTCAAATATATTTGCTCTAACTAATCTCTTATAACAAAAATCTATTAATTGAGCTAATGAATTACATTCTTCAAGATCAGTTTTAGTAAATTTACCAGATTCAATAATCTTAGTTCTAAGTTCTTCTGGATCTTCTATATTAATAAAATCAAATCCAAGTTCTTTAGTTAAAGCTTCAACATAGTTAACTCTATCCCATTCTTTACCTAAATCTATAGTTTTTTCTCCTACAGTAACTTCAGTAGTTCCTTTTAAGAACATAGCAGTACTTCTCATAAAGTCTTGGAAGAATTTAATATTATCTTCAAAATTCCAATAACAAGCATACCATTCAATTTGAGTAAATTCTTGTAAATGTTGAGGATCCATTCCTTCAT
>CAMYZQ010000009.1 GCA_947303895.1 uncultured Bacillota bacterium
ATATATTAAAAAATGTTTACAATAATATACTTATATTATATAATTATATGTAAATAAATATAGTCCAAGTCAGCTCTAGACTATAAAAGGAAAAAATAAAGCCTCTTTGGCTGAATGAGGGGCATAATTTTGGAGGGGTATAGTGAAGCGGAAACACAATGGGTTTTGATCCCATAATTCGAAGGTTCGAATCCTTCTGCCCCTGCCAATCAGATATGTTCTTCATATCTTAACCTCCTTTCTATATTATAAAGTCACTCACAGCAAATAGTATTATAAAACAGATTGTATGGCTCTTTTTACACAGTGACTTGTTTTTACGGAAGTTATTCTGCTAAGGACGCAGGGCGGACTGTAAATCCGTTGTCTCAGACTGGCTGGGTTCAATACCCAGACTTCCGACCATAAATTATATTAAAGGAAAATAAATGAGTGAAGCGATTATAATAGCACTAATAGGTATTGTACCATCTGTATTAGTAGCAATCGTATCAATAATATCAAACAATGCAATAGTAAAAGTAAAAATAGAAGAATTAGAAAAGCACGTAAATAAACATAATCAAATAGTTGAAAGAACTTATACATTAGAACGAGATTTGGCTACATATTGGTCTAAATATGATGAAATAAAAGCTCGTGTTGATAGGTTAGAAAATAAATAACTGGACCATTAGCCCAGTTGGTTAGAGCAGGGGTCTCATAAACCCAAGGTCGCTGGTTCGAGTCCAGCATGGTCCACCATTGAGCTGTGTTGGAGAAGTGGTTTAACTCACCGGACTTTCGCTCCGTCATTCAAGGGTTCGAATCCCTTACACAGTACCAAAATGTATAAAGGATATATAATGAGAAAAGCTGATTTCTACTATGATGAAATCTATTTAGGCACACTATTTGAAAATGGATATTTTAATTATTTAATAACTTCTAATTACAGTAAATATTTAGACATAGAATATGTTGCTCATACATTAGAAATAATAAGAGAATCGAGTTCATCAGAAACTTTTAATTTTGATAATTATATAGATAGTTGGAATAATTTCACTTTTAAAGACAATTTTCATTTTAAGATAACTAATTAATATGCTTCTATAGCTCAGTTGGCAGAGCGATCGGCTGTTAACCGATGTGTCCAAGGTTCGAGCCCTTGTAGAAGCGCCATAATATATAGGTAGGCAAGCACTAAAAGCCATAAGAAAATAATTGTTGCATGGGAACGTCTGTGGAGTAAACACAGCGCCGCAAGGTGATAAATCAATAAAGTCTACGCAATCCACTGCAAATGCGCGTGATTGAAACTGCACGCCCTACGAACATTTTGTTAATGCAGGACATAAGGGCCTGAGGTTGGCGGGCAACGATAAAACCCGAATATGACCCATTAGCTCAGTAGGCAGAGCAACTGACTTTTAATCAGTGGGTCCGCAGTTCGAATCTGCGATGGGTCACCATACATAGGGGTTCCTTGTCATAAAAGAAACCCAGCTAGCAAAAAGACAAGGCGTTGCTAACTTGCGTTAAATTATGGTTTCCTGGTTTCCTGTGTTAGCAAAACCAGATTAGAAATAAATAGAAGGGTGGGAAACTTGATTTATTTCTATCCCAGCAGTAATTTTATGGGAAGTTTTATTACTGGTTGTTATAAAATCACCCTACGCCACGGTTAATGGTTCAAATTCTGCCGGCAAATTAACAATAGAAGTCTCGCAAGGTGAAAGCGTTCCAATAAGATGTTCGGCGTATTTATGGAGAGATGTCCGAGTGGTTTATGGTGCAGGTCTTGAAAACCTGTGGGCGTCATAGCCCCCTGGGTTCGAATCCCAGTCTCTCCGCCATAAAGATAACTAAAGGATAAATATGAAAATAGTCAATATAGAACCCACAATAAGAAAACTAAAAGAATTACAACTTAATAATGTTTATGATAGATATTTATTAGATTCTATAATTATAGAATTGGAGAATTTACCTACTATATCAGCTAATGGTAAATATGCCACAAACAAATGATGTAGATAACTGGAGAAGTACTCAAGTTGGTGAAGAGGTCAGTTTGCTAAACTGATAGGGGTCGCAAGGCCCGCGTGGGTTCGAGCCCCACCTTCTCCGCCAGAAAGGAAATACTATGTCTAGAAGTTATAAACACAATCCTTTTGTTACTGATCATAAGTGCAAAACCACAAAAGCTAATAAAAAATTAGCTAATCGTAGATTTAGAAAAACATTGGATTTATATCAAGGTGGATTATATAAAAAATATAATGAGTCCTATGATATTTGTGATTATAAATGGTATTCTCCTAAATCAGATGCAATTGATTGGTATATAAATGTATGTGATAATTCATACATAAGAGGAAAACATCAGACATTAGAACAGTATTTAAATTATTGGGCAAAATGTGCGGTTAGGAAATAATTTTCTAACATAATAGTTAAATACTGCCGTAGGAGGTGTGATGCAGACAATACATAGATTAAACGAAGAAGATATAATATCTATTTTAGCTGAAAAGTTTAATACTGAGAAAAAGAATGTTAATATTTCAATTATTGATGAAATAACAAATAAAGGTGATAGAGAAACAGTTATATCAGCTAAAATTTTTGAAAATGATAAATTATAAAATTTGTTATTAAATTAATTATAAATATACAATAATGCTAAATTATTTATATGAGGATTCTATAAATAATGAAAATAACAAAATTAAATGAAAAATGGTATCATATGAATATCAAAGAAGATTATGAAGATGTAAAAATTGAAGTTTCTGATTCTGATATTCATAGATATTTAGATTTAAAATATGATTCTGAAGAGATAATAAATCTTGCACAACAATTCAATCATAACATAGAAAATTCAGATTTAGATGCAGCGTATGCTGAAATAATAAACCATTTTGATGAGATAACTTCTGATAATGAATTTGAAGATCTAAAAGATTTAAATAATTATTTAGAAGATAAAATTTATGAAGAGTATCAAAGTGAATTAAATAATTAAAGATAACTTATAGAAATATAATATGAGTAGTGTTATAAGAGTAGAGAAAACTAAAAATTATACTGTTATGAGTAATCAGCACTTCCATGTGCAGAATATGAGTTTAAAAGCTAAAGGGCTTTTAAGTTTAATTTTATCATTACCTGATAATTGGGAATATTCAATATCAGGATTAAGTGCTATTTGTCAGGAATCAACAGGTACAATTAAAAAGACATTAGATGAACTTAAAAAATTAGGTTATCTAGAAGTAATAAAACATAAACCTTCTTCCGAAAATGGTGGTAGATATACATATGAGTATATTATATATGAGGTATCTAAAACACCTAAAAAACTAAATATGAGGTGGAAAAAGGAATAAATATTGTATATATTAATGTAATTAATATGACCTAAACAATCAGTAGAAATACTGATCTTTTTTGATGTAATAATATGTATATATTTTTTGTAATACAAGGGACAAGATCCAATGGGTTGTAATTCAATGGGTTGTATCCTAACACAATAAAATATATAATATAAAGTATATATAATTAAGTATTTATATGTATTAAGATCTGAGGATCTTAAAGCAGTAAACTGCTTAGTAAGAAAGAAGTAACATTGGAAAATTTCAATAACATATCACAACATTTAGAAATAATTGAAGATATATTTGTGCAAAAGCCAGAGGATTTTGAATGGCTGCTTGCAAAGCTGGATTTAAGCGAAGAGGAATTTGAAGCTATTAAATCCGGTGAATTAGAACCAGATAAAATGCAATTAGAAAATATTTATAATTTTGCTTATAATTCGGGTTTATTTTTAAATGAAATTCAATGGCAAGACAGGCTTGATGAATTTAGAAAAGAAAATGAAGTTGTTGCTACTCATGGTTCAAGAACTAATATAAAAGGAAACATCAGGGTAGATGTTTCTGGTGAGAGCAACGATTTTGGTAATGGCTTTTACATTGGGGAAGATATTTCACAAGCTGGAATGTGGGTTGGAGAAGAACCAAATTCTTCACTTTATATTCTAACATTTGATGAAAATGGTTTAGTAAAAGCACAATTTAATGTGAGTGTTGATTGGATGCTTGCAGTTTGTTACTATAGAAATCAAATTCCAGAATATGCTAATTCCGAACAAATATTAAGAATCAGAGAAAAAGTTGATAACTGCGATTATGTGTATGCTCCTATAGCAGATAATAAACTGTTTGAAGTTATAGATGCTTTTGTGGCAGAAGAAATTACAGATTTACAGTGTTTATATGCTTTATCAGCTACACATTTAGGTTATCAATATGTTTTAAAAACGGAAAGAGCTTTAGAGAACCTTGACATTATAGATCATCTTTATTTCTGTTCAGTTGAAAAGAGTTTATATAATAAAGAATCAGATGTAGAAAATAATACTTCTCTTCATAAAGCTTTTATTGCTAAAAAGAGGTATAAAGATCAAGGGCAATATATTTCAGAGCTTTTAGGAGATAATGAATGACAGTAGAGTTGAAAAAAGGCTATTATATAGATTCTTATTATGATAAGAATACAAGATCATATATTACTACATTAAAAGATGAAGATGGTAATCAGATAAGAGATGCTTATTATAGTGGTAATATGACAGATAGAAATGCTGATATTCAATATATGAAAGAATTTTTTAATCAATATATGAATGAAGCATTGAATTTAAGAAAAACAATTAAAGATACAAGAGAAAAGACAAAGAAAGCAAAATTACCTGCATTAAGCACTTTATCTCCAATACTACCTGATGATGCTGCTGGTATAGCTACATTTAACTCTGGTGTAGGTTTATCAGAAGACTATATTGGCAGAGATGAACTTATAAAGCGTCTTAAAGCTATGGGGTATAAGTATAATTATCCTAAATATACAGATCAAGAATTATACGAAATATACAAAAAGAGTTTAAAAGCTGAAGAAACAAAACAAGCTTTTAAAAAATTAAAAGCTGCTGAAAAAGCTAGAAAACAGAGATATAAAGATAAGCTTTCACAAGTAAAATACGATGAAGATTCCGATACATATTCTGATGGTAGTTATTATAAAGACGGGATAGAATTTGAAAGTGAAGAAGCTGCAAGAGAATATTTTGGAGAATCAATGAATAATAAATTTTATTTAAATGATATACATAAAGCCTGGGATATAGAAGAAGATTCATCTGTAAAAACATTAAATGAAAATTTAAATGATGGCCATGAGTTCAAGACAATTACAGAAGGTCTTAAATATTTTGAAAGAAAAGAATTTAATGAAAGCTATAATGATGCTGGGCTTGAAGCATTATATGAAGGTGTAAAAAATAGTTTAGACCAAGATGATATTAGAAAATTAGGAAACTTCCTTAAAAAAGCAGACAATGCTGATGAAGTTTCTACATATATAAAGGGCTTACTTTCAGAGGACTTGGATAATAAAATTCATATTACATATAGAAAATCTGGTTATGGTGGATTTACTGTAGATGGAGATACTATAGAGCTTAATAGCTATATTTCTAAATTTAAAGATGTTGAAGGAGATCCAAATAGTGCTTATGTAGCAATTTTACTTAGAAGCACTATTAGTCATTCAGACTATTACAAAGTTATATTTGATAATGATTTAAACAAATTAGATACCATAGTTAATAAATGGTTATATGATGAACAGTTATCATCTGATCCTTGGATAGACATTCATAGATATGCTATGATTATTGATATTCAAAACAATAAAGAAATAGCACATGGAGATACTTGGGCTAATACAGAAAAAATTACAAAAGGCTGGAGAGAATATTCCCTTGATAATGTATTAACAGAAGATCTTGATAGTAATAAAATAAATATTTTAGCAGATGAAATTGAAAAATTTGCTAATGATAATCATGTTAATGCAGAATTATATGCTGTTTCAAATAATGATGATACAGTAGACATAGCGTTTGAAGTATCTGGGGATTGGAAACATGATCATTTAGCATTTGATCATATGGTAGACATAGTAGTAGATGAGCATAATGGCACTGTAGAAGATATGAATGAAGATGTTATCGATGAAGATGGTAGTGATAATTATACTTCAATTCATACATTTACTATTAAATTAGATGATGATAACACACATAAAGTTTATACAAAAGAAGAATTTGATGAAGTTATAAATAAATTAGTTAATGAACTATCAACTGTTGGTTTTATACTTGATGATAGTTCTTCAAAAATTACAAATAATTTAATGGGCGGAAAACATTTACAAGTAATTAATCCTGGAATGTTTTATCCTACATCTGAAACCGAAGGCGAGGAAATAACTGAAGATCAAGCATTTAAGTTCTTTAAAGATGATCTTATTGAAGTTGAAAGTGTGTTAGATCAATTTGAAGAAGATCATAAAGATAAACTTTACATAACATTTAATTTTGGCCCTAATAAAGATGGAGTAATAACGGGTGGGATTGATGTTCGTACTTGGAAGGAGATTATCTAATGGAAAATACAATTAATCCTGCTGTGGGTATTATTGATATTCTTATAGATGCTATTAATAAAAAATATGATAATATAAGGGATTTAAACAGTTTAAATGTAAATCTTTCAGAAGAGAATTATGAATCAATGATTCCAGTAATTGATTCCATTATTGAAAATGAAAATAATAGCATTGGAAAGCTGCAACAATTAATTGATTTCCTTGGTGGCAGTGAAGAAGATATTGAAGAGGGTAAACAAGAAACTATAGAAATTATAGATACTAATGAATTTGTGGAGTCAATTACTACAATGAAAAAGAAATTAAGATTAAGTGAAAATTTTGATAATGTGATAGATGATGTTCAGGCAGTAGCTGACCCAGTATTTGTGGGTGCTAATGAAGAGCATGATGAAAATAAGAAAAAGTATGAAGATGCTATGGAAGAAAATAAAGATGCTGCTGAAGACACTATACCTGAAGAAGGTGAAACTGGCAAAGAAGTTAAATCTGCAGCTTTGAAAGCTATGCATCTTTCAGAAGAATTGTTTGAAGATTTAAGCTTTGATGCTTATGATGATTTTAATCACGAAGTTTATAATGCTATAGCTGATGTTTGTTATAAGTTCAGTGATAGGGGCTTAAGCAAAAAAGATATTGAAGCTGCTCTCGAATGGTTTGAAACTCATTTTGAAGATGATGATTTTGAATTTGAAACTAAAGAGGAAGAAGAAATTGTAGAAGAATCTCTTGATTCAGATGCTCAGCGTCAATTAAATTCAGATGTATATAATGCATTTGGAGATTTAGCTTTTAAATATTATCAAAAAGAAATGCCTTTAGATAAAGAAGATTTCAAAAAAGCGTTTGATAGTTTTATGTTTAGATTTTTTAAAGAATCAGATGAAGCTCAGGCAAAAGGCTATTTATGGAGTGAGGAAGAGCAAGGCTGGATTGATCCAAGCTTAGAAGAATCTTTAAATGAATCTTTTGTAGCTGAATGGTGGGGACAAGTTGATGGTGATACACCACAAGAGGTTGCTGAAAGATATAATTTAAAAGTTAAACCTATCAAAAAGAATTTAGATGAAATATTATATAAGTTTGAAGGCAAATTAGAAGATTTTTCAAAAGCAATGGACGACGGATATTTCTATGCATTAACTGTTCAGCAAGATGCCGGCCATTCAGAAGATATAGATTCTCTTTTATATGAGTCTATTCAAACAAAAATAGCTAAAGAACAAATCAAGAGATTCACTGAAGGTAAAATGCCAAAAGATTGGTCAGTTGAAAAATTCTTAGAAAAGCTTACAGAAAAGAAACATATTAATAATAGAGAAGCTACTATGTTAAGGGAGTGGTATTCAAAGTTAAAATAGAAAAGTTTCCTAATGAAAGATATATATAGAGAATATACTGGAGAAATATTTCCATATTTTTATCCAATAAAATGGGAAGATAGAAGTCCCGAATATTTAAATGTAGTGGAAGATAGAGAACAATATCAAGATTATATGTTTCCACCAGATGAGGAAGAGAACTAATGTCAGTAAATTTATTTAATTATACAAATCAAAAATTAAATGCAGAAAAAATGAGGGAAGTATCTGCTTTTAATTCAGGTGATTTTGGTGGTATTATTTGTAATAATTCTCCATTTTCAATATCAGGTACTACAGTTACATTAACTGCTTCTGACAATGCACCTGTAACTTTTATGGGTGGTGGAGTATTGTTAAATCAAGTATCAACAGAATATTGCTCTTTAGCTTCTAGTGGTAAATTATGGTATTTAGAAGTTATATTAGATGGTTCTGTTGCTAATATAACAACTGATAAATTAATAGAGCAGGTTGACGAAGAAACACAAATAGAAAAAATTACATTTAAATCAACTACCTGTGATTCTATTGAAAAAAGTGCTACTTATACATATTATACACCTGTAAGATCAGCTGAGGGTAATCCAAATATTAATAAGTATTATGAGTATAATGATGGTACATATACATTATCTGATGATTTTGTTGTAGATTCTTCTAAGATATATTATGCAAAAATAGAAGCTAATGCTATTGTATTTAAAGCTAATAGCTTAAGCACTGCAACATTTACATATTTTGGTAATACAATTTGGACTTCTGATAATACCTTTATTATACCTTTGTTTGCAAATGTATCTGGAGAACTTGTACAAACTGTAATAGTTAGAGATGTTTCAGATTTAGAAGGACTTTTAACATTAGAATCATATGCAAGATTAAAAGCCTATTGTGAGGGAACATTTGTATGGAGTACAGGTGGAAGAGAATGGGTGGTTGCATCAGATGGTTCAACACATAGAAAAGGTGATATTGGTAATTTAAATATTACTGGAGATACAATTTACAATAATACAAATTATGGTACAGATGTTAATCCAGATTACCATGATCCTGTAAAGATACAGAATTTAACTATTAATAATTTATCAAGTGTAGACAATGATGCTGATACAAAACTTATAGTAGATTCTAATGGTAATATATCTATAAGTCAAAATTATGTACAACCAATTTCACATGGTGGAACTGGAGCAACTACAAGAGCAGCCGCTAAGGCAAATCTTGGTATTTATTATGGCACATCACAACCAACACCTTCAGGTATATACTCAGAGGGAGATATTTATCTCTGGATTATAGAATAGAGGTGATAAATGGCTTCAGTATCTTGGAGTGATAGTAAAGCCGGATATGATCCTGGTCAAAAGCAAGAATTAAAAGTAACCTTTGAATCAAGAAATATTGGTAAGGTAAAGGTTAGTTATAAGTTTTATGCTAAAAGTTTAGGGTATGATGGTTTTACATATAATGAAAGACATAATAAAGTAACTATTTGGGTTGGTGGCAAATCACACTCTTTTACTTATCAGCTACACGGCAGTAGTAAATCTACAACTGAAACTGGTTCATTCTATGTAGATAATGTAGGTAATGGTGTTACTTCTTTAAAAGTACAATATGAGAATGATCGTATTTGGGTAAATGCACCAAGCTGTTCTTGGTCACCTAGAAGTACTGGTGTACATAGTAAATCTAAGATTGGGGATTTAAGTATCCCTGATAATATAAAATGTAATATTGTATATTATAATGGGTATTCTGGTGGTAGTGTTAATAATGTACCACCAGCTTCATATAATATATATGCAGGTACACAATATAGAATTCCTACTAATGTATTAACAGATAATGCTAACCATTATGTTTTCACTAATGGATATACATTATCACCTAGTGCAGCAGTAAATTTATATGCACCTTCATATGGTTTAAGTTCTTTACAAACATTATATGGAAATACAAATTTCTATGCTTGTTGGAAACCTCAAACTTATTATTATAACTTTTATAAAGAGGTTGGTTCTTCAATACAGTTTCCTGAACTTGCAAGGACATATACCTATACTTATCCAGCTACAATATTCCCAAATTTAAATACTTTAACTAATAATAATTCTACTGTTAATAGTTATTATAAAAGTGGTTATAATTTTAATGGTTGGACAAGTAATAAGGGTGATGTTAATTTACCGGGGTTAGCTTGTACAATAGACTCAAATGCTACTTTTTATGCTAAATGGGCTCCTATAAAATCAAAACTCATATTTAATTATGGATTTAATAATTATAAAAGAGAAATACCATATACATATGATGAAAATTTCGATTTTTCATTTGCATTAAAAAATGAAAATGATGAATTTAAGAAAGCCACAATATTAAGACCTGGGTATAAATTAATAGGCTGGGTATATGATAAATCTGTAAGTGAACAAACATACTTACCATTTCAAGCACCTAGTGTAAATTATACACCTGATGGAAAAGTTCCTGTACATTTAGGTTTTGTTAATCCTATTACTAATAGAGAATTTGAAGATAATGGCTTAAATCTATATGCAGTTTGGGAATATTATACAACTGTTTATGTATATACAAATAATGTATGGAGATTATCCTTACCATATGAATATACAGAAGATGGTTGGAAAATTTGTCTTACATATGGTTATGTAAAAAATCCTGGTGAACAAAACCCATCATGGAAATTATAAATATAAATGAATGAGATAACTAATAACTTATTAAATAATCTTTCAGAAGCTGAAAGAAATGAAGTATTAAATATTCTTGGAGAAATTTCTAATAAAGGTTCTTCTAATAAATATAATAATTATTTATATAAAGATTATGAGGAAATACCTGTAGATATAGAAACATTCTTAAAAAATCCAAGATATTTAGGTAAAGGTTTAATTAATGAGGAAGGTGTATTTACTGTATTTCCTTATTGGTTAAATACCTTAAAAAGTATATTTCCAGACCCATTACAGCCAGCAAATTATCATACAGTAGCATTAACTGGTGCTATTGGTTTAGGTAAATCTTTTGTAGCAGTATTAATTGGTTTATATGAATTATATAGAATATTATGCTTAAAAGATCCGTATTTGTATTATGGGTTGCAGCCAATAGATAAAATATCTTTTGCATTTATGAACATAACATTAGATGCGAGTAAAGGTGTTGCTTGGGATAAAATGCAACAACTAGTACAAACATCAGAATGGTTTATAGAGCATGGAAATATAACTGGTACTGTATATAAAGAATGGTCACCTAATAAAAGAATAGAATTAATTGCTGGTTCATTAACAGCACACATTTTAGGTAGGGCTGTATTTTTTGCTTTTTTCGATGAAATTTCATTCCAAAAGAATCAAGATGTAGAAACACAAAAGCAAAAAGCAAGGGCTTTAGTTAGTGCTGCAGATGCTCGTATGCAATCTCGTTTTATGAAAGGTGATAAGAATCCAACAATATTAGTTCTAGCTTCTTCTAAAAGAACAGAACAGTCTTATATGGAAACTTTCATACAAACTAAAAAGCAAAATGAGAGTACAACTACTCTTGTAATTGATGAACCACAATGGGTAATCAGGGAAGATAAAAACAGTGATAAGAAATTCAAAGTTGCTGTAGGTAATAAATTTTTATCTTCTGAAGTATTACCATTAAATGCAACAGATGGAGATGTAAAAATATATAGGGATAGAGGCTTCAATATAATTGAGGTCCCTATTGGCTATTATGAGAACTTTATAGATGATATTGATATAGCTTTAACAGATATTGCCGGATTATCTACTACAAGTAGTAGTAGATATATTTCTGGTCCTCGTATTGCTACAGTTAAAGATTCTAGTTTGCAAAATCCATTTTCATCAGAAATATTAGAAATTGGTAATGGTCCTGAAGATAATCGTCAATACTATGATTTCTTCGATATTTCAAAGTTACCGCAAGAATTCTTAGAAAAGCCGTTGTATATACATTTGGATATGTCTATCTCTGGAGACAAGACAGGTATTGCTGGCACTTGGATTGTTGGTAAAAAGCCACCAGTTGAAGGACAGCCACCTTCAAGAGAATTATTTTACCAACCAGCTTTTGTTGTATCAATAAAAGCACCTAAAGGTTTTCAAATAAGTTTTGAAAAGAACAGACAATTTATATATTGGTTGAGAGAATCTGGGTTTAATATAAAAGGTGTATCATTCGATACATACCAAAGCGCAGATTTAAGTCAGCAATTATCTGCAAGAGGCTTTAACACACAGGTTATATCTGTGGATAGAGTACAAGATAGAATATGTTTACCTTATCAGTATTTAAAAAATACTATTTATGAAGAACGTATAAAATTATTTGAACATAGTTTATTAACAGAAGAGCTTATAGGGCTTGAACGCAATAATAATACTGGTAAAGTAGACCATAGCCCAAGCGGTATAAACTCAAAGGACTCTGCAGACGCATTATGTGGTAGCATTTGGAATGCTTCACAACACGCAGAAGAATATGATTTTGAATATGGAGAAAATCTTGATACATTAATAGATATATCTGATGATTCAATGTATTCTTCAGATGGTAGACAGTTAGAAATTGTTTCATTTGAAGAAGAACTTAAAAAAGCTTCTCGTGAATTTGGTGATGATGTTTTTTCAAATATGGGTTTAGGTAAACCTACTACAAACTATGATATGTTAATATATGATGGAATAATCATATAAGAGGTATAAAATGGCAGACACAACAACTGCAAATATTAAAAATTTATATAAAGATGATACTAGTGTTTATGGTACTAAAATAAACCCAACACCAGTACCAAGTTTAGAAATAGGTGTAGATACTAATGATGATTTCTATACTGCTATTGCTGAGAATGGAGATGCTTCAGTAGTAGATATCAATAGATTAAATGCATTTACACAAATTTCAAATAGTAGAGAAACACTATATGATGTATTAGATACTATGTCTCAAGATTCAACTATTGCAGCAGTATTAGAAACATATGCTGAGGATGCTACTGAAACAAATGAACAAGGGGACATTATTTGGTGTGAGTCTAGTGATTCTAAAATATTAAAATATGTTACTTTTTTACTTAACAGTTTAAATATTGATAAACACATTTATGCTTGGGTATATTCCTTATGTAAGTATGGTGATGTTTACCTTAAACTATTTAGAGAATCTGATTTTAATGATACCTTGTTGACAGAAAAAGAACAAACAACATTAAATGAAAAATTTTCTGAAACACAAGGTACAGAATTATTAGATGAAAATGTAAATATAAAATATTATAAAAAAGATGATAGGTTAGTTAATTATATAGAAATGGTTCCAAACCCAGCAGAGATGTTTGAACTAACTAAGTTTGGAAAAAGCTATGCATATATTAAAACTAACTCTATGCCAACTACAGCACAAACAGAAGTAAATACTCTCACAAATTATTATTTATATAGATTAAGAAGAAATGATGTAGAAGTATATAATGCTGTAAGTTTTGTTCATGGTTGTTTACAAGATGACACACCAAGATTTCCTGAACAAGTACAGATATTTAATACATATGATATGGATAATGAAGATGCATATACTTATTCTGTAAGAAGAGGTCAATCTATTTTATATAATTCATATAAAATATGGCGTGAAAATATGCTTCTTGAAAATGCATTATTATTAAATAGAATTACTAAATCAGCATTACTTAGAATAGTTGAAGTAGAAGTTGCTGATATGCCTAAGGACAAAGTTAGGGAAAGACTACAAAGAATTAAATCTTTAGTAGAGCAAAAAGCTTCTATTAAAACTGGTGATTTAATGTCTGAATATGTAAATCCAGGGCCTATGGAAAATACAGTATATGTACCTACAAAGAATGGTGTAGGTGCTATAAATACTCAACAAATAGGTGGAGATGTAAATATTCGTGATATTGCAGATATAGATTATTTTAAGAATAAATTATTTGCTGGATTAAAAGTACCAAAGCAATATTTTGGAGAAACAGATGACAGTGCTGGTTTTAATGGTGGAACTTCATTGTCAATAATATCTTCCAGATATGCTAAAACTGTAAAAAGAATTCAAGCAACTGTAATTCAAATGCTTACAGATGCTATTAATATTTTATTAATAGACAGAGGTTTGGATTCTTATGTAAACAAATTTGATCTTCATATGCAGCCACCAGTAACACAAGAAGAGCTTGATAAGAGAGATAGTTTATCCTCTGAAATCGCCATAACAGATGATGTTATGAGAATGCTTGAAGGTGTTGAAGATCCTATTATTAAACTTAAGATATTAAAATCATTATTATCAAATGTTATTTCAAATCAGGAAGTTATCGAATTAATACAAGAGCAAATTAACCAGCTTGAAAGAGAAATTCAAGAACAAGAAAGTATGGAAGATGAATCCGATATGGGTTCAGAGTCGGATATGTTTGATGATTTAGATTTAGGCGGTGGTTCTGATTTTGGTGGCGATGATTTAGGTGGTTTATTCAACGATAGTGGTTCAAGTGATGATTTTGGTGATTTTTCAGATCTAGAAGTTGGTGGAGAAGAAGAAGAATCATTACCAACACCAGCTGAAGCCGGTGGCGGCTTAGATTTTACTGATGAAATTTAGTATGAGGTAATATTATATGGCTAATTGGAGATACACTTTAAAAGCTAGTTCAGCTTTACGAGATGCTATAAATAAAGAAGATCCTGAAGCGGTGTTAAACGCTTTAGAAAGGGCTTGGATAGAAATTTACAACTATATTTCTAATGAGGATATTTACAGTAATACTGAATTTAATGATGATTTAGCTGATATAGATAATGAAAGAGATAATTTATATTATTATGAAGATTATGATATGACATTAAATGATGTTATCGATAATATAGATTATTTATGTAATGAACTTTATGATTTTTGTGATGCTGAAAGAATTTGGATAGAAATATAAGGGAGATATAAATGGCAGCAGTTCCTGGCACTGTAATAACTTTTACAGATGAAGAAAATAAGACATGGGCAGCTACTGTAATTAATACTTTTACTAATGATGATAATGAAGATATGGTTACATTATCTGTATTCGGTAAAGGTAGCACAGTAGTTATGAAAGATTCTGAATTAGATTCTGGAAATGATGGCTAATGAGTAGAATAGTAGAAGCTTTTAATAAATTATATGAAGAGGCTATTACATTACCAACAGAGATTGAAATATTTATGAATATGGGTTCAGACACAGACACAGCTGATCAATATAGAATCGCTAAAGCTGCTGGAGATATCTTTTTTAAAGAATTAAAAGATATTATTCATAAAGAAGATGATTGGGATTATATTGATAATATATACACCGATAAAAGAAATTTCTATAAAAAGTACATAGATTTTGCTAAAAAGTGTAGAGATATGTCAAATATTGCAGGTATAACTGGATATGGTAAATTAGATCCTATTAAACTAAAAGTTGTTGAGTTATGTAAGGCTGTAGATTATAATTTCCCATATGGCTGGAAATAGCAATACATAATCATTTGGCTATGCCAAGGAGATTTATTTATGATAACTAGATTAGATTGTTTAACATTACTGTTTGAACTAAGAGATAAAGGTGTCGATGTAGATAAACACATAAAATATCTTTTAGTTCATACAGAACCAACTCTTGATATTATTAAAACCATAAATAATAATATGGAGTTGAATATTAGAGCTTTTTATGAAAAGTTGAGAAAGAGCTATAATAATAACAAAAGCAAGTTGTATATAAATATTGTAAAAGAAAATAGTTTAGAACCTAAAGAAATATTATGTACACTTGCAAGTTTGCAATTACAGATTTTATTGTTTAATAAAACATTAGATGATCCTTCATTTTTAAGAACTGCAAGGTTTAATGAAATTTGTGATTGTTTAAAATTATACTATACTTCTGGTGATATTATACCAAGTCAAAAACTGTTAGAATTGTTTAAAGCAGATTTAAAATTTTTAGAGGAATCAAATAGTGATATTTAATAATTTATTTTCAAGTAATTATAAAAAGAGATTAAATTATTTATCAAAATTATTTGATGTAGATACAGTAGTAATAGAAGCTGCTTTATCAGAAATACTTGAAACTGATAAAAAATTAAATTTAAGTATGTATTCAGATAATAGCATTAAGCAAATACTAACTCAGTATTTTAAAAATCATTGAAAGTTCTAATATAAAAATGATGAGAAATAATGCTAAATTATTATATTATGTAAAAAGAAAACTAAAGGTGGTGATTTTTTAATTTATGGCAACTGTATATGTAAAACAGTTAAATAGAAGTGAGTATTTATCAAAAGATGAATATGATCAAGCACAACATTCACAATTTGAAAGTGCATTAAAACAATTTAAAAAAGAAGTTTTAAAAGAAGGTATATTAAAAGATTATAGAGATAGAATGTATTATGTCTCTAAATCTGAAAAAGAGAAAGCTAAAAAGAAATCTGGGCGTCGCAAACAATTAAAACAAATGTATAAGGAAAGACGCTTTTCAAATTTTGACTATTAAAATAGGTAATTAAAATGTTAGAATCTTTAAATACAAATGTATTTGAATATGAAAAATTAAAACCCGAGGAAATGCAGAGAAGAGGTATTCTTGGCAGACTCGTAGGTATTATGGCCGATACAGTTAACCCTACTAGAAATGGTAGAAGTTATTCTGGAAAATTATGGGAGAATGTTTTTAATAATCCTATAATGAAAGAAAGAATAGAAAATAATTGCTGTTTTGGCGAATTAGGACACCCAACTGACAGAGAAGAAACTGATATGACTAAGATTGCTATCTGTATGGACGGTATGCCTAAAAAAGATAAAGATGGCAAATTACAGGCTGTATTTAACATTCTTGATACTCCTAATGGAAGAATATTAAAATCATTATGTGATTATGGTTGTAATATTGGCATTAGTTCAAGAGGTTCTGGTGATTTAATTACCGATTTTGATGGTAATGAGTCTGTAGACCCTGATACATATAACTGTGAAGGGTGGGATGCTGTAATTATACCGGCTGTAAAAGAAGCAAGACTCACATATGTCACAGAAGCTTTAGATAAAAAGAGATATAATAAATCTCTTAGAACAAAACTTCAGGAAGCTATTGAAAAAGAAACTGAAGATAATAAAAAAGCTATGACAGAATCCCTTTCAGCATTAGGTATTAATCTTTCAGAGAGTGTGCCTAATGAAAACGATTTCTTCTATAAAGGTGTTGAAATAATTAAAGACCCTAATAGTGGTAAATTTGTATGTGAAATAGAAGGTGATAGTTATTCATTCAATACAGAGAAAAATGCTAAGCTTTGGGTTGATATAAATGTTAAAGAAACACCTAAAAAATCAACATTAATAAAAGACCTTGCTTATAATACACAAAAGGATATTGAAAAAGAATTATCAAAAGTAGTTTCAGATGAAGATGTCAAGCGTGGAATGGCTGGCAGATTATCAGATTTAGAAGATACTATTGATATTAAAAAATATCTTAAAGAAGAGCAAGTGGGCAGAGATAATATCAAAGATGATAAGAATGTTGATGATGTATTAAAACCTGAAGATGAATCTTCTGAAGAAACTGATGATGAAAAGAAGAAAGATGAAACACAGGTAACTGTAACTATTAATGAATCTGTTGATTGGACAGATTTAAATGGTACAGAACAATCTTCTGTAGAAGCTGTAATTCATAAGCTTGAGAATGGCGAATATAGATATTTAGAAGATCTTGAATTAGATTGTAATTCAGCTGTAAATATGTATAATGAAGCTAATGCTTTTGATGAATATGCAGATGAAGAATTCTTTGAAGAAGAAGGTGATCCTACAAAAGTATATGAGTATATTTTAAATGCTCCTCATTATAAAAAATATGTGGAGAAATTAGTACCATATGCAAGCAGTAAAAACATAACAGAAGATGTAGATGATATTAACGCTGCTCGTATGCAATTATGTCAATTATTAGATGATTGGTATAGAGATAATATTGCAAATGAGAGAGCAGAAGATGTTAAATTATCTGGTTGGGATTCTGATTTACAAAGTAAATATTTAGATTTTAGGAACTATTTAGCTCCTGATCTAATTACAGATAAAGAAGATTATGATTTAGATGTCGATAATATCGAGGCTGAAATAGATAGTCTTCAAGAAATGTTAAATTATAATAAGACTTTAGAAAAACAGATAATAGAACTCAATGAGAAATTATCAGTTAGCCATGCTATGGAGAAATCGCTTAAAGCTGAGTTAAGGGAATCTAAAGATAAGATTTCTGTATTATCAAAAACTTCTAAAGAGAATAAAATTTTAACTGAACAATTAACCGCAGCAAAAGATTCAGCTGCTAAATTAAATGAATCTAAAAAGGAAAATGTTTCTAAGATAAAATCTTTAAAAGAAAAATTAGATATTATTACTCAAGAAAGAGATACTCAAGGTGCTGAATTAAGTACTTTGAAAGAAGATTATGATATTTTAAGTAGAGATTTAAATCAGACTAAGGAGCAATTTTCTAAGAAATTCGAAAAACAGAATCAACTTTTAGAGAAATATCAAAAGATTACAAAGAATGCAGTTGATAGATATATCAATATGCAGGCAACAAATCTTGGTGTTAAACCTGTTGAAATTAAAAACAGACTATCTGAAAGCTTTACATTTAATGATATAGATTCTGTTTGCGAAGATTTAAGAGATTATAAGTTAAATGTCAGTAAGCTTCCATTTAATACAAGTAATCAATTAAATGAAGGCATTGAAGTAAAAGTGAATAATGTAAATAGAAATTCCTTACTTCCAAGAAATGAAGTTGATGAATTAACTGATTACGATTTAAAGTTAATGGAGGCTTATCTATAAAAAATTAGAATAAAGGAAATAAATATATAATGGGTAACCTCTTATTAGAGAAATATGCTAAGAGAATTAGCTTAGCAGAGAGTGTCTATCAGAAGAGACACAATGGTGAGTCAATGGATTCACTCCGTAAAGTAACTGTTGCAAAGTGCTTAGACAATTAATTATTAGTTGCTTAAGATAGAAATATCTTAGGAAATCTATTTTATAGAGAAAACCTTGTTAATTGCTGGAAAGTCTTATTAGTGAGGTGATAAGATAATCAGCAGCGAAGCTCTAATTTTTAGAGAACGTTCAACGACTATCGAAAACAGATTTTAGAAAGAAAAATTCTAAATGGTAAGTGAGTAGAGTAGGATTTAAGTAAATTCGAAAAGCAAGGATTCCTTAAAAGGTTAATACAATTAAGGAATATGATATAGTCTGATCTATA
Organism: uncultured Bacillota bacterium; assembly: GCA_947303895.1. Taxonomy (GTDB): domain Bacteria; phylum Bacillota_I; class Bacilli_A; order RF39; family UBA660; genus RUG13038. The sequence goes on from CAMYZQ010000009.1 coordinate 19,252, forward strand.
TGGCGACATATAGAGAATAAGTGGAAACGACTTATTCGTAACATAAATGGTTAATAAATTCCTCAATGAGGCTTTTGAGTCTTCAATGGGAACACAGAGAAGCGCTATGGGAGATAAACCATTTATTGTTTCCCTGGCATAGTAATATGCTAGATTTATTTACAAATTAATAAATGATTGATATAACATATTATATCAATATGGGACAGCAGGTTGCAAACTGTTTTAGAATTACCCTTAATAATTCTAATTACCATATTGATTAAAGTTTAATTTTAAGGGAGTTAAATTTATGTATGGATATATTTATAAAACCACAGATTTAGAAACAGGCAAGATTTATGTAGGACAACATAAAGCTAAATTATTTGATTCTAAGTATTATGGTTCTGGTGTTATTATTACTAGTTTAATTAAAAAACATGGTTTTGATAGATTTAAATGTGAATTATTAGAAAGCTGTAATACATTAGAAGAATTAAATGAAAAAGAAATTTATTGGATAAACAAATTAGATTGTTTAAATATTAATGTTGGTTATAATATAGCTTCAGGTGGTGCTTTTGGAGATAGTGGTTATCATCAAGGTATGTGTGGTAAATCACAATCTGAAAAACAAAAAAGTGCTGCAAGAGAATATCAACAAAATAATCCAAAAACACAGCAGATGAAAGATAAAATGTCTGTTGCTATGAAAGGCAATAATAATGCTTCTCATGGTAAAGGTATGTTATTTATTCATTTTGGATATGACATTCAAACAAGAGTACATAAAGACATTATACCATATTATTTAGATCAAGGTTGGGAATGTGGTAAATGTCAAAAAGTTATAGACAATCAAAAGAAAGCATTTAAAGAAAAATATGCTAATGGAACGTATATAACAGATGGTATTGTTTCTAAATATATTCAAAATGATAAATTAGAGGAATTTTTGAATATTGGGTGGAAGATAGGTAAAGGTCCTGCAAATTATATTAATAGAAAATTTAAAACAAGTAAATAAATAATCAACTCCGTGAATTTCTGGGAACTCCTAATTATGTAGGATAATCAGAAGCTAAGCTCAATTTATTGAGAAAGTTCAACGACTATCGAAAGGATAGCTTAGAAGAAAAATCTAAGTGAGTAACCAAGTAGAGTAGATTTTAAGTAAAATCGAAGTGCGGAGCAACTTATAAAGGTTTAAACGATATAAGTTGAAGATATAGTCTGAACTATATGGTAACATATAGAAGATAAATGGTAACGATTTATCTGTAACATAATTGTATAAAAAGTTTTGTATCGCGCTTACAACTGTTGGTCTTCCGAACCTCATCGCTTTTGATCTCGTATCAGTAAGTCCAATGAGCTCAATGTATGGCAACGTCGCATATATCGAGTACGTTAAAGGCACAGATAAGGGAGAGTCAAGTGAAGGCGATATGGTTAACAGTGTATGGGAGCTCGGTACTCCTGATGTTAACTACACTGGTCAAGCTGTAGTTGAACCGTGTGAAAGCTTCACAAGTGGTACAACTGCCATTTCATTTGCTCCAGCTATTGCTGGTTCAATCAGATTACTTGATGCTAATGGTGCTCAGGTAGATAATGCTGATGGTGAGCATCCAGCAACAGCAAGTGATGCTGGTGTCATTACACAGACATCATTCAAAGCTGGTAAGAGTGCTTCTGATGTTAAGAAGATTGCTTACATCTATGACAATGTAACTATTCCACAGGAAAAACTCCCTACACTTAAGGCTCAGTTAAAGAACATCGGCCTTGAGGCTAAAGCTAGAAGAATTGCTGTCTTCTATTCACAGATGGCTGCATTCCAGGCTAAGACAGATTATGGTTTTGATCTTGCTGATGGACTTGCAGAGCAGGCTGTAGCTCAGTTATCATATGAGATTGATACTGAGATTTGTGATATGTTAATCAATGCTGCTGATGAGTATGCTGCTGAGCACGCTACTGGCGTTGCTGACTTCAGCAAAACTCTTCCAGTTGGTGTTAATATGGCTGATCACTATGCAAGCTTCGCTGCTAAGATCGAAGAGCTTAAGCAGGTTGTTTATATGAGAACAAAGAAGTTCGTTCCGACATTTATGTTAGCTGCTGCTGATATTATGCCAGTTCTTAACTTCGTACCTGGATTCCAGGCTGCTTCAGTTAGTGATATTTCTGGTCCATACTTCGCTGGTACACTCAATGGTATCAAAGTTTATGTGACACCGAATATTGCTAGTGGTAAGTTTGTTCTTGGTGTTAACCAGGGTGCTATGCAGGCTTCGGCTGGTGTATATGCTCCATATATGCCGGTTGTTCCGACACAGCTTCTTGGATTCGCTGATGGTGGCATGAGTCAGGGTTGGTCAACAATGTATGACGCTAAGATCCTCAATGCTGCTCTCTTAGTACCAAGTGCAGTAGTTGCTTAATTAAACTTAATTGTACAAATTGAACAAACAAGTTAAAAGAGATAGGGATTTATTTCCCTATCTCTTTTTTATTGAATAAAAAAATATTTTTTTATAAAATGTATGTACTTTTATTAATTTATATATTATAATATTAATGTAAGGAAGGGTTAATAGATATATTATATCTAAGGAGGTAACTAAAATGACAGAAGGTTATATGGTAAAAAGTTATAACTTTGTTACTGGAAAAATCACAACCCATAATTTAGGACTGGAACTTATAGTAGCAAAATCCATAGTTAGACATTATAATAAACTTTCTCCGATAAGCATTATATATTATGCTGAAGAGGAACCTAAAAGATATTGGTAGTGAGGACATTATGAATATGACTTGTGCAATAACAAAACCTTATAGTAATGATGAAAGAAGTTTGGTATGCTATGTATATGGTATAACAAAGGAAGAAGCTAAGATGAATGCTGAAAAATTAGCAAATGAGCTCAATGAAAAAGAACATACAAATATATATTTAGCTGAAATAGTGGAGAGATTTGATACTAGAGATTCTTTCGGTGTTAGATAGGAGGTTAACTATGAAAAATGAAAAAGCTTGGGATATTTCTAATATGACTACGGAAGCTCTTACAGAAGCAATTAATCTTTTTACCGCATATAGGAATTATGGGGCTCCTAAAGATTTTGTTGATAATGATGTGGAATTAAATTATAACAGTTTTTCTGGAAAAGTATTTTTTACAAATTCAGATTTTCAGGTGGCTGTTTATAATGATGAAACAGGTAAGCTTGAATCTTGGTATATCACACCTGATGAATGGCACGAAGGTATATTATCAGATTTACTTGATGAGTTTGATAATGGAGATATAACTTCATTTTATGACCTTGAATATCTCAAAGATATTTGTGAATGGAATGAAATGTTTGATAAGGTAGTTGAAATTGAAAATACTATGAAATCATCAAGGGAGGATAGTTAAATGAAAAAGTTTAAATGCTGTATTTGTGGCAAAGAAGTATAGGAGTATGGTAATAATCCTTGGCCAGTAAAAGAAGATGGTATATGCTGTAGTAAATGTAATCTTGAAAAAGTTCTGCCAGCCCGTATAATAGCTATAAGAGAGGAGAATAAAAATGGACAGTAAGGTTTATAATAAAATAGAAGTAATAGATAAACTATTAGAGGATAATAATCTTTGGGCTGATACTTATCCATATCATGATCTTCCAGTTGTATGTGTAGAAATTAATAAAGGAGATTGGAAGCATGATCATTGGAGATGTGATGAAATTCTTGAAGAAGCTGGTTTTGTAAAAATGAGTGAAAAAACAATTTGGGAAAATGGTTCAGATTGTTATTCTTCAATACACTATTTTGCTTAATAATTAGGGGGTTAGATATGAAAGTTATAATGGAATTATATGATAAAGATGATCTTAGAGATAAGCTTTGGTCAGGTGCCATTGATACCATTAATCATCTTACAAATAATGATGTTAAAATTGTTTTAGATATTCTTGAAGATGCTTATAAAGACAATCCACTCACACTAACACAGTTAAATGATTTTTTCTGGTTTGAAGCAGACACTATAGCTGAATGGCTTGGCTATGAAAGTTTAGAAGATCTTTAAAATAAAATATTTACTTTTATTTTAGAGTAATGTATAATTATCTATATATGGAGGTTATCATTATGCTTAATATAAAACTCAAAGATACTAATATTACAATTAATTGTTCAACACCAGAAGAACTTTATGATCTGTATTACAATTTAGGCCATAAGTATGTATTTGTAATTAATGATACAGAACTTAGAATGATCGGTCGTTCTGGTAATGATTATTTTAGAGGTTATACAAAATCTTATTTTGAAAGAACTTTCTTTGGTTGGAGATTATTCAAAGATGAGAAACCAGAAGATGGCCAAATAATAGATGCATTGATAGGTGATAAAATCATTACAATGAAATATAATGAAATTGAAGATGATTATGTTCTTGTAATAGAAGATCCTATTATGTTTGATTATGCACAGGCTATGCTCGATGGGTGTATTGATATTTGGAGACCAAATTATAAGGATAAATAGATGATTAATATTACAAATACAGAAATATTTGGGTGGCAAGCAGCTTTAAGAGGTGCAAGAAATCCAATGAATAGTTGGGCATTAATGGATTCTCATGATGATGTAATAGGTGAGCGTGATTTACAACTTGCTATGAAGCTAAGTAAGGCAGGCACAGATCATCGAAAATTTATGAGAATGATAATTGTACAAGTTGATATAAATGCACCACGATATTGGTGGACAGAATTTGATACTTATAAAGTAGGTACAGTTGCAAATTCCTGTTCTACAATGCATAAAATTCACGAAAAGCGTTTTGAAAGAAGTGATTTTTCAATAGAGCATTTACAAAATGATTTAGAAGAACATTGGCTTGTTCAAATGGATAATGTTATTGCTTCATTGAATGTAGCGCGTGAAAAGTTTCTTGAAACAGGTGATAAAAAATATTGGTGGAATATGATACAATTATTGCCACAATCATATAATCAACTGCGTACAGTTACATTGAACTATGAAGTACTTTGCAATATGTATAATGCAAGAAAAAATCATAAACTTGATGAATGGAGAGAATTCTGCAAATGGGTAGAATCTTTGCCTTATAGTGAATTAATTACACACGAAATGTTTTATGGTGATAAACAATGAGTAGATACATAGACGCAGATACAATTGATTACAGAAATGATAAATTACACGATGTTTCTGATGACTTTATCAAAGGTATTGAGTATGTAAATGATTGTATCAACAATACACCGAGTATAGATATAGAGTCAAAGCAGGGAGAATGGATAGTTGATGAGGGAGGATGGAAAGGTCTTGATTATTATCCCCCGAAGTGTAAATGCAATCAATGTGGGTATGAAGAAGAACTTTATATTATACACGCAAAACCAACTAACTTCTGTCCTAACTGTGGGTGTCAGATGAAGGTGGCAGATGATGAATAAAGACATCATATATAGAGAAGATGCGATAAAGGCAGTTGAAGATGTAAGTGAAAATTACACAAAAGAAGGTGACCGAGAATGGCATCCACACATTGACTTTATTACACAAGCACTTATTCAAGTTCCATCTATACCTCCAAAGCGTGGGGAGTGGATAGAGTTTGATACAAAATGGGGTAGAAGTTTGTATTACTGCACTAATTGTATGGAAACATCAGAAGTGCCAACAGCCTTTGGAGAACCTTTATATAACTTCTGCCCTAACTGCGGAGCGGATATGCGGAAAGGAGCAGACGATGAACACTAATGATAGACCTATTTCAGTAAGTGAAGTGATTGAAATTATAGAGTGGTACGAACGATTAAAGGGGACAGACAATGAGTGAGCCAACATATATTGAAGTATGGGAAGTTAGTGGCAATCCAAGCGGTAATAGATTATGTATTGCATATACCGAGAGCGACTGTCCTACTCTTGATTATTTAATCGAATTCAGGAATTGTATGGCGGAGAATTATAATTGTAAATTGGAATACTTAATAAGAACAGAGGAGATAGGACAAACAGAGAGGGAAGACGATGATTAACACGATACTAAATCTAATCATTCTTATTGGCATTATTGTGAACTACGCATACACAAGACGGCTTGAAGATAGGCTTAATGCTCTAAAGTCATGGATTGAAGTCTTTTGGAAGATTGATTTCGAAGCGATGGCTGACTTCATAGAAAAGGAAGAAAGGAAAAGCGATGAGTAGCACAGACTTGATAGCTATCTGGGTTGCCATACTCGTTCAAGGGTTCTTGATTGGCTATCTGATAGGGAGGAGTAAACGATGAGTAAATGTGTAGACTATGACGCTATTGATTATAGGAATGACAAAATGCACGATAAGTCAAGTGACTTCATTGACGGAGTAATATATGTGGCACAACGCATTGAGGACGCACCAAGCATAGATATAGTCTTTTGTGAGGAGTGTAAGTATGAGCCGATATGTAATCATAGCGTGCAACATACTACACACGATGCATATTCTGTAACCATAGGGAGCAAAACTGTTGAATGGTGTTCATATGGAGAAAGAGAGGGCGAGTGATGGCGAGGATATTTGAAACGGGTGAAATCACAAAGTTGCTCGATGTACTGATAGGCAAGACCGAAGCGGTAGGCGAAACAAACGAGGATAAACGTAGGCTTGATAATCTCAAGACGCTGATTGATGTGACTAATTGGTGCTTGGACGGATTACAGTTTGCGATGGCATCGGGTTATGGCAGACCCGAATACAGTATGGCAGAAATAAGTTATACGGCTCAATGTGCGTTAGACGAGTATGGAAGATGGATTGCTGACGTTCTTGATGAGCAGATAGCAGACAAGATTATAGGAGCGAAAGATGAGCGATGACTATAAAAGAGGAAATACAGATTGAAGAATATAAACGCACATTTGCAGAGGCATACAAACAAGGCTTTATAGATGCTATGAGTATGTGCAAGATAGAGCCACTACCAAAAGCAATTAATGGGGTCAAGATAGTTGATGCTATAAAGTGGGCAGATAAGTGGCTTGAAGACAACCCAGTATCTGAAATGTGGGATATGATACGTACACTTCGAGATGCTACGGAATGGCAAGGTGAGTCACATATGGATTTACTTGTAACCGAATATCCACAAGATGGCGAAGTAAACCTAATCGGCAGAGATAAGACCGAAGCGGTAGTAATGGCTTACGATGTTTACAATGAACTGACCGAGCCACAGACGAAGTGTTATCTCCGAACGAGTTGCGACCATTATGGAGATAAGCAAGTGTGCGGAAGATGCCGTGAATACAATCTGTATTCACATACGAAGGACGAGCCACAGACGGATTACAAAATGCCTTATGAAGATTGTGAAGATTGCGAAACGCATTTAAAGGCACAGTATGGGTCCTCGTGGTAGAAAGGATAAATATATTATGAAGAAATTTATGTCAGTTTGGGTTATACTTTATTTAGTTTCTCTTTTGCTTAATTGGCGTCTTCATTATATAGATACTAATACATACCATATAGGTATGGGTTTATGGGCAATTATGCTAATTCTTATAAATATGTGGGTAGATATGGAGTGAGGTTTGATATGAACGGAGATAAAACATATTGTCAGGCTAACTGTAGAAATAAAGACAACTGTAGAAGAAATCCAGAAAATAGACCTTTTAAGGATATGCCATATTGGGTAGCAGACTTTTCTAATGATTGTTCCAAATATGAGGAAATAGATGAATACAATAAAGTGGAATGATTTTTTAATAGATAATTTTACATTAAATAATAATGAAGAACAAACTAATATTGAATGTCCTAAATGTAATTGCACTTTGGTTAAATTAACTAATCAAGTATATACAAGTTATCCACCTAAGTATAAATACATATGTAAGGAGTGTGGTTGGATAGGATATGCTTAATTTAATAAAACAGAAGATTAAAGAAAAATTATATTTAAAACTTGCATTTAGGCTTAATGATTATTATATTGATAGATATTTAAATAATCATAATATAAATGATTTGGAAAAATTAATTGTATATTCTAATAATATGTCTATGGATATAGATTTAATTACTAAATGGAATTTTTGTTATTCATTTGAAGCTAATGATGAATACTATCATTCACATAGTTTTAAGGATTTATTATTGGTAATTTTAAATATCTTAAAACAAAATAAAAATTCTAAATTTAATTTTGAAAAATATTCTGATAATTATTCTGAAGATGAATTAATAATTATTAGTAAGTTTATTATGGTAGTGAAAAGTTTATTAAACAAATAATGTATAATATTTGAATAATATTATACTTGTAAAATTAATTAGTAATGAGAATTATAGATAAAAATACAGATTTTTACGATTACTATCAAAATTTATATCAAGATTCTACTTTCACATTTGATCGTAGGGACTCTTATCTACTTACCAAAGATATAATATGTAATAGTCTTAAAGTAGATGGATATTACTCATGGAAAGAAAAGAAATTTAAGTTTTATAGAAAAACAAACTATATGCTTCTTCAAATTTGCAATACTTTTTGGCTATTTGAACTAGAAGTTACCAAAACAGATGATCACTTCCATGATGAGCCGACAGAGTTTGTGGCTGACCTCATTGCTCATTGGCGAGATTTTACCAAACCAAGAAAACTAATTGATTTAAATAGAATACGATTTAATAAATACTTAGGTTTTGGCAAAGAATTAACTCCAGAAATCATGGTTAATTGTATAATGGTAAATGACTATGAAATAAAACGAAGTTTAAATAACTATACTATATACAATGGTAATGAGAAAATAGAAAAACATATACCACTTCTCAAGGCAAGTGGACTTGCACATTTACTCAACGCCCATGAAGTATTCCTTGCTTTTGAAGAATATTTCTCACTTGAGAAATCAGCATCAGAAAAACGAGAACCATTGGGTGCAACTAACGATGATAAAATAGAAAGTCATGGGTTTGATTTAAAAACCTCATTTAGAGGTAAAAATTAAGGAGGTAATAATGGAGATTAATTTCTTTTGCTGTGATAGATGTGGGCATATTATTGCTAATGAAAAATTATATACGCTTGTTGCTTATAAGAACGACGAATCAGATGGGTGTTTTACATTGTGTAAGAAATGTTATTGTTATTTAACTAGTTTTTTAAATAAGCAGTGTACTCACTCAGGGTTACCTAAAGGACAGGCAATAATGAGAGATTTTATTAAAGAATTTAATTCACAATTTGATGTATAAAATAACTCAGAAAATGTAAATATATTTAATAGTTATTGTTTTTATTAAAAACATTCTAATAAATAATAATGAATATAAGTGCTAAAATATAATAATGGTTATTAGCAATTTATAAAACTAAATAATATAAGGAATTAAATGAAGAAAACATTAGGAATTTTAATAATAGTATTATGTTTAGTAATAACTAATATGGTTAGTGTCTTTGCATTAGATCAACCAGAAAAACCTGATACTATTAATAATGAAACTATAACTAAATATAATCAACAAGTTGATGAGTATAACAATTATGTTGATACTTATAATGCCAAAGTAGATAATGATTATGAAGAAGCTTATTCTGCATATGAAGAAGAAAAAGCAAATGTAGAAGCAAATAATCAATTTGTAGATAATGTAGAAGCCAAAGTTAATGCTGATTCTTCTGAAGCAAGAGGTTTTGAAAATAGTTCAACTGATGAATTACCGACTGATTGGAATGATGAGACCAGTGAAGAATCATTAAAAACAATACAAATTGAAAAGTCTTCAAATCCATCTGGACAAAAAGTTAAAGTCATTAATGTTCACATATATTTAGATGATAGTGATATTTATACTCCAGAATATTTATATGAATTAATTGAGAGAGACAAGTTTAAACTGAGTGATGAAATATCAGAGCGTGCAGTTTTAACAGAGTGGGAAACAGCAGAAATTGATTATGATGATACTGTTACCATGTCAAATGAGGCTTCACAGTTTGCTGGTAATATTGTTTGGTTAAATGGAACTCGCAAATGGTTTGGTGCCAATCCTCTACCATATTTCTTCAGAGATATTGAAGGATATACTCAGGGATATTGGACTTTAGGTAGTAGTATGATTGCAGAAACTGCAACTGAAGTAGAATATGGTTGGAATGCTGGTGAAAATTATACAGTACACTATGCAGAACAATCTGCTACCAGTAGATATTTAGAAAATGGGCAGATTAAGACTGAGGAAATTACAGTTAGAACCACCGATAAACAAGAGCCAAAAAATATATTTGCTTTATTTACATATTTATTTACCAGACTTTCAGCAGAGCCTGAAAAACAAGCCTCTCCAGAAGAACCAATTAAGGGAGACTATTTAGACAAGCTTGATCATTTAGATTTAATAGATGAAATAATACCAACAGAGGAACCTACTGTAATATCAAAAACTCCAGTTGAACCTACTAGCACACAACCTCAGATTCAAACTGTTGTACAAACTGAAGATGTAGCTATTGCTGAAACTAACCCTCCAGCAGCTACTATTGAGCCGGTAGACACTCCTAAGAGTGCGCCACTCGGTTCATGGGCATTGTTAAATCTTATTTGTGTAATTATAACTTGTATAATGAGTATTATAATGCTATTTGTAAAACACAGAAAAGAAGACGATGAAGATGATAATGAGAAGAAAAATAGCAAACATAAGACTGTAAATAAGTTTGTAGGTGTTATTATTGGGTTAGTATCAATATTAGTATTTTTATTAACAGAGAATATGTCATTACCAATGATCATGGTAGATAAATGGACCATTTATATGGCTATTATTCTGATAATAAATGCTATTAATGCTTGGTTTATACTGAGAAATAAAGATGATGATGGAGAAACAGCGGAGTAATTCCGCTGTTTTTTTTTGCTCCTATTTACTTTTTTATATAAATGTATTATAATAACATTGTAATATATTGTGATGTATTATTAAGAGGTAATATATGATAAGTCCCTTATTTACATTTATAATAATTTGTGTTATTATTTGTATAATAAGTGATTTTTATGATGACGATGATTTATAATGAGGTAATAAATGAGGTTTATTGATAAGGATAATTTACTTAAAGACCTTAAAAAATTTAGATATTTTCTTGATGAAAATGATGAGCCAACTGTATATGCTTCTGAAGAAGTTTTATCGGCTATTTCAAGATATATAGAAACTTATCAAGAAGATGACTGTATAAAGTGCGGTTGTGATTATTGGCTTAGATATTATGATATCTATACAAGAGAATGGTTGCCAGAAGAAGGTTCAGAATTAAATGAAACAGTATATTCATTTATAATAGTTAGGAAACCTGAAGAAGAAATTTCTGAAGTAACCAAAGAAGAAGAAATTAATGAGCATAATGAAGTTAAAGAAGACTTAACAGAAGAAGAAAATGATAACGAAACGAATATCTGAAAATCAAATAGAATATAATAAAAACCTTATAAAAAAGTATCCTTTCCTTGCAAGGGGTATTTATGATTATGATACTAAGGAGTATGAGTTTACTTGGCTTGATGATTTAGAACCAGGCTGGAGAATTGCTTTTGGTAAAAATTTATGTGAAGATCTTGCTGAAGCACTTAAACAAGATGGCTGTGAAGATTCTTTTCAATTTTTACAGATAAAAGAAAAATATGCTGAATTAAGACTTTACTATATGGGTGGTGGAGATGCTACCAGAGAGTGTATTCATAAATATGAAGAATTATCAAAATATATTTGTGGGCACTGTGGTAAATTAGCCACTAAGATTACTTCTGGTTGGTATTACCCATTATGTGATGATTGTAGTAAAGAAGTTCATAGCACATTTACAGATATTGCTAATTTTTATTCTTTTAATTCATATGATGATATAATAGCTGAAGTAGAACATATTAAAACAAACTATAAATATGGTGATTATTGGCAACCTTTAAAATAAATGTCTAAAAATTTATATATAGTAGTGGGCTTGCCTGGTTCAGGTAAAAGCACTTATTTACATAATAAAATAAATGATGGTATAATAGTATCCAGAGATAATATTAGAGTTTCATTAATAAATGAAACATCTGGTTATTTTGATAATGAGAAAGAAGTGTTTAATAGGTTTGTAAAAGAAATACAAATTGGGTTAGATTCTTCAAATAATGTAAATGTATATGCAGATGCTACTAATATAAA
>CAMYZQ010000010.1 GCA_947303895.1 uncultured Bacillota bacterium
TTAAAGAATCAGATGAAGCTCAAGCAAAAGGCTATTTATGGAGTGAGGAAGAGCAGGGTTGGATTGATCCAAGTTTAGAAGAGTCTTGTGGAAAAAAGAAACTTGAAGAAGCAACACACTTTCCAAACATAGTAAGTGATATGTATAAAGAAGATCCATATAATCTTTTAGAGCTTCTTATTGATTGGCTTCCAAATGCAACTCTTGATAAGTTTGGAAGAGAAATACAAGAATATAATAATTTTCAGCTAGATATTGATGAGTCATGTGATAAAGATTTAACTGAAGCTACTGATTTATCAAAGATTGAAGGTACTATTACTAAAGCTCTTCAAGATAATGCTAATATAATCAATAAATGTAAAACATCTGATGAACTTTTTAAAGCTGTTTCTGAAATACTAGCAAAAGCTCATATAGATACTAATTATTCAAGAAAATTCTTGGATAAGTTGAGTAAGATGAAAAATTTTGTAGGAGCACTTCAGTATGTTTATAATATCATATTAAGCGGTTCTGGAAATAAAACAATTCAGTTAGGTGAGTCTTTTGTTGCTGAATGGTGGGGTCAAGTTGATGGAGATACTCCTCAAGAAGTTGCAAAAAGATATAATTTAAACGTTAAGCCTTTAAAGCAAAAACAAGATGAAATCTTATATAAGTTTGAAGGTAGTTTAGAAGATTTTTCTAGAGCGATAGATGATGGATATTTTTATGCTTTAATGTGTCAACAAGATGCTGGTCATTCAGACGATATTAATTCTCTTCTTAATGAATCTATTCAATCTAAAATAGCTAAAGAGCAGATTAAAAGATTTACTGAAGGTAAAATGCCAAAGAACTGGTCAGTTGAAAAGTATCTAGAAAAACTTACTGAGAAGAAACACATTAATAAAAAAGAAGCTAAAAGTTTAAAGGAATGGTATTCTAAGAATAAATAAAGAAGTTTATAAATGAAAGATATTTATAAAGATTATACAGGTGAAATATTTCCATATTTTTATCCCATAGAATGGGATGATAGGTGTCCTGACTATCTTAATATAGTAGAAGATAGAGAAGAATATCAAGATTATATGTTTCCACCAGAAGATGAGGAAAAATAAGAATGGCAGTTAAATTATTTAATTATATAAATCAAAAATTGAATGCAGAAAAACTAAGAGAAATAGAAGCTTTTAATTCTAGTAATTTTGGTGGTATTATTAGTGAGAGTTCTCCTTTTACAGTTTCAGGTAATACTGTAACTTTAACTGCTTCACAAAGTTCTCCTATAACATTTTTAGGCGGTGGATTATTATTAAATCAAACAGAAACAGTAAGTTATACGCTTTCAGATAATAAACTGTGGTATTTAGAAGTTATTTTAGATAGTTCTGTAGCTAATATTACTACAGATGAGCTTATTGAAGTTGTTGATAATAATAGAATCAGTAAAATATCATTTAAATCTGTATCATGTAGTTCTTTTAATAAAAATGCTACTTATACTTATTATTCACCTATTATAGAAGCTTCAGGTAATCCAAAACTTAATCAATATTATGAATATCTAGATGGTACTTATACTTTATCTGAAGATACTTCTGTTAATGCTTCTAAAGAATACTATTATAAAATAGAAGCAACTTCTATTACATTTACTTCATCAAGTTTAAGTACTTCGTCTTTTACTTATTTTGGTAATACTTTATGGATTAGTGATAATACTTTTATTATTCCATTATACGCTAAAGTAGATGGTGAATTAATACAAACTACGATTGTAAGAAGTCTCTCTGATTTAGAAGGATTATTATCTTTATCTGCATACTCACATTTAAAGATGTTTGCAGAAGGAACATTTGTATGGAGCAGCGGCGGTAGAGAACAAGTAATAGATCTTAATGGTTCTATACATAGAAAGGGTGATATTGGTAATTTAAATATTACTAATGATACAATTTATAATAATACTAATTATGGTACTGATTTAAATCCCGATTATAAAGATCCGGTAAAGATAAATAATCTTACTGTAAATAAAATTGCTAATTCGAGTAATGATGTCGATACTAAATTAGTAGTAGATGTTAATGGAAATATTTCAGCTAAAACTGATTATGTTCAGCCTATAAATCATGGTGGTACTGGGGCTACTACTAGGGGACCAGCGAAAAGAAATTTAGGTATTTTTTACGGAACAAAAAAACCATCTGAACAACCTCCAACAACTTCTCCACAAGAAGGTGATATTTATCTTTGGATAATAGAATAGGAGGGATTAAATGGCTAATCCTGTAAAATGGTCTGATAATAAGGCTGGGTATGATCCTGGACAGAAACAAGAACTATCTGTATCTTTTAGCAGTAGAGAAATTGGTAAAGTAACTGTTTCATATAAATTTTATGCAAAAAGTTTAGGTTATGACGGTTTTGTATATAAGGAGAGACATAATAAAGTAACTATTTGGGTAGGTGGTACTAGTACATCATTTACTTATCAATTACACGGTAATAAAGCTTCTACTACTAAAACAGGTTCTTTTAGTATTACTGGGGTTGCAAATGGTATTACTTCATTAAAAGTTGAATATAAAAATGATCGTATTTGGGTAAATAAACCGCAAGCATCTTGGTCTCCAAGAAGTACTGGTGTTGTGTCTAAAAAGAAAATTGGAGATTTAACTATCTCTGATAATGTAAAGTATAGTATTACTTATAATCAAGGCTATAATGGTGGTAAAATAGTAAATGTTCCTTCATCAAGCAATTCAGTCTATAAAGGTACTGGATATTATATTCCAGGCAATATTTTAACTGATGAAGCTAATCACTATGTTTTTATTAATGGATATTCTACTGGATTCACTAAAAATCCAGATGATAATAAAAATAATGTAAATATAGCAAGTGTAGGTTATAAGATAAATAGTTATCAAACATTATCTAATAATATTACTTATTATGCTTGTTGGAAACCTCAAACATATATCTATAAATTTTTTACGACTACTGATGGTGATCCTATTGATCATTCAGAATTAAAAACAACATACACTTATTCTAAACCAGCGACTATACTTCCAGATTTAAATTCTTTATCAGATAATAATTCTAATGTTGCAAGTTCTTATTATAAAGTAGGTTATGAATTTAAAGGCTGGAAAAGTAATAGTGGAGAGCTTATTCTAAAACCTACATTAGAATGTACTATCGATTCAGATACTTTATTTTATTCTTATTGGCAAGCTATAACATCTAAAGTTATATTTAATTATAATTTTGATGACTATATAAGAGAAGTATCTTATACATATGATAGTGCATTTGATTTTGGTAGTGTTTTAAAAAATAAATATCATGAAGCTAAAAGTAATACAATGTTACGCCCAGGTTATAAATTAATAGGTTGGACTTATAATAAAAATGTAAGTGATATTATTTATGAGCCATTTAAAGCTCCAGATATTCCATATAAATTTGATTCTAAAACAAATATAATATATCCAAATAAAAATTTTTCTAATAGAGAATTTATAGATAATGGTTTAACTTTATACGCTGTATGGGAATATTATACTACTGTTTATATTTATGATAATGGAAGTTGGAAATTAGCTTTACCTTATGTTTATATAAATAAAGATGGGATATTACAGTGGAATATAGCTTTAACCTATGGCTATACTGATATAAATTCTACACAAAATCCTTCTTGGAAATTGTAAATATAAATAATGAGTGAGATAACTAATGAATTATTAAATAGTCTTTCAGAGGCTGAGAGAAACGAGGTATTAAAAATACTCGGAGAAATATCTGATACTGGAACATCAAGTAAGTATCAATCATATTTATATAAAGAGTATGAAGAAATACCTGTTGATATTGAAACCTTTTTAAAAGATTCAAAATACCTTGGTAAGGGCTTAATAAATGAAGATGGAAAATTTACAGTATTTCCATACTGGGTAAATACTCTTAAAAAAATATTTCCAGATCCATTACAGCCTGCACAATATAATACATTAGCTTTGACTGGTGCTATTGGTCTTGGTAAATCTTTTATGGCGGTTCTAGTAGGTCTATATGAATTATATAGAATGCTCTGCTTAAAAGATCCATATTTATATTATGGATTACAGCCTATTGATAAAATTACCTTTGCATTTATGAATATAACGTTAGATGCAAGTAAGGGTGTTGCTTGGGATAAGATGCAGCAACTACTTCAAACATCTCAATGGTTCTTAGATCATGGTAGTTTATCAGGGACAGTTTATAAAGAATGGTCACCATCAAAAAGAATAGAATTAATAGCTGGATCACTAACAAGTCATATTATTGGTAGAGCAGTATTCTTTGCTTTCTTTGATGAAATTTCATTTCAAAAGAATCAAGATGTAGAAACACAGAAACAAAAAGCAAGAGCATTAGTAAGTGCTGCTTCAGCTAGAATGCAATCTCGTTTTATGAAAGGTGATAAGAATCCTACTATTCTTGTTCTTGCATCTTCTAAACGTACTGAACAATCCTACATGGAAACTTTTATTCAAACTAAAAAGAAGAATGAAAGTGAAACTACTTTAATTATTGATGAGCCTCAATGGGTAATTAGAGAAGATAAGTATAGTGATAAAAAGTTTAAGGTAGCTGTAGGAAATAAATTTTTAACATCCGAAGTCTTGCCTTTAAATGCTACAGAACAAGATGAAAAGATCTATAGAGATAGAGGCTTTAATATCTTAGAAGTTCCAATTGGTTATTATGAAAACTTTATTGATGATATAGATATTGCATTAACAGATATTGCTGGATTATCTACAACGAGCAGTAGTAGATATATTTCAGGACCAAGAATAGCTGCAGTAAAAGATTATAATATTAAAAATCCATTTTCTAGTGAGATATTAGAAATTGGAAATGATATTTCTGATACTAGACAGTATTATGATTTCTTTGATTTAAATTTAGTAGATCCTTCTCTTATAGAAAAACCTTTATATATTCATTTGGATATGTCTATATCTGGAGATAAAACAGGTATTGTAGGAAGTTGGATAATTGGAAAGAAGCCTCCTATTGAAGGGCAACCTCCTTCAAAAGAATTATTTTTTCAACCTGCTTTTGCAGTTTCTATAAAAGCTCCAAAAGGTTTTCAAATAAGTTTTGAAAAGAATAGACAATTTATATACTGGTTAAGAGAAACAGGATTTAATATAAAGAGTGTATCATTCGATACTTTTCAAAGTTCAGATTTAAGTCAACAATTAAAAGCTAGAGGCTTTGATGTTGAAGTGATATCAGTTGATAGAGTTCAAGATAATATTTGTAAACCATATCAATATTTAAAAAATACTATTTATGAAGAACGAATAAAATTATTTGAACACAATTTATTAACTGAAGAACTTATAGGTCTTGAAAGAAATAATAATACAGGAAAAATAGATCATAGTCCTTCAGGCATAAATTCAAAAGACTGCGCTGACGCGCTATGTGGTTCCATATGGAATGCTTCGCAACACGCAGAAGAATACGATTTTGAATACGGAGAAAATATAGATACATTAATAGATGTATCTGATGATTCAATGTTTTCTACTGATGGTAGACAAGTTGAAATAGTTTCTTTCGAAGAAGAGTTAAAGAAGGTAACTAGAGATTTTAATGATGATGTTTTCTCTAATATGGGATTAGGAAAACCGACAAATAATTATGATATGCTAATTTATGATGGCATTATTATGTAAAATAATGAGGTAAAAAATGGCAGATACTACAACTGCAAATAGTAAAAATTTATATAAAGATGATCAAAGTATTTATGGTACTAAAATACATGCTGTAGAAGTACCTCCTACTGAGATAGGTATTGATACTGATAATACTTTTTATGATTCTATAGTTTCTGATGGTGATTCATCAGTAGTAGATATTAACAGAATAAATGCTTTTACTCAGATAACAAATAGTAGAGAAACATTATATGATGTTTTAGATACTATGGCTCAAGATACAACTATAGCAGCAGTATTAGAAACTTATGCTGAAGATGCTACAGAAACAAATGAGCAAGGTGAAATAATTTGGTGCGAGGCCAGTGATCCTAAGATTTTAAAATATGTTACATTTTTACTTAATAGTTTAAATGTAGATAAGCATATTTATTCTTGGGTATATTCATTATGTAAATATGGAGATGTATATCTTAAATTATTTAGAGAATCTGATTTTGCTGATGCTCTTTTAGATGAAAAAGAACAAACTGTACTTAATGAAAAATTTTCAGAAGTTCAAAACTCTAAAGAACTTTTAGACGAAAATGTAGTTTTAAAATATTATAAGAATACTGATAAGTTAGTTAATTATATAGAAATGGTACCAAATCCTGCAGAGATGTTTGAATTAACAAAATTTGGTAAAAGCTACGCTTATATAAAAACTAATTCAATACCACATATAACACAAAGTGATATAAATACGTCTTCAGTTTCTAATTTTTATCTTTATAGATTAAAAAGAAATGATGTTGATATTTACAATGCAGTAAGTTTTGTTCATGGTTGTTTACAAGATGATACTCCAAGATACCCAGAACAAATACAGATTTTTAATACATATGATATGGATAATGAAGATGCATATGTATATACAGTAAGAAGAGGGCAGTCAATCTTATATAACTCTTATAAGATATGGCGTGAAAACATGCTTCTTGAAAACGCATTATTATTAAATAGAATTACTAAGTCAGCATTATTAAGAATAGTAGAAGTAGAAGTTGCTGACATGCCTAAAGATAAAGTAAGAGAAAGATTACAAAGAATTAAATCTTTAGTAGAACAGAAAGCTTCTATTAATACTGGCAATATGATGTCTGAATATGTAAATCCAGGTCCTATGGAAAATACAGTATATGTTCCTACTAAGAATGGTGTAGGTGCTATAAATACTCAGCAAATAGGTGGAGACGTTAATATTAGAGATATTGCTGATATTGATTATTTTAAGAATAAATTATTTGCTGGATTAAAAGTTCCTAAACAATATTTTGGTGAAACTGATGATTCAACTGGATTTAATGGTGGAACTTCATTATCAATTATATCTTCAAGATATGCTAAGACTGTTAAGAGAATTCAATCAACAATAATTCAAATGCTTACTGATGCTATTAATATTTTATTAATAGATAGAGGATTAGATTCATATGTAAATAAATTTGATCTTCATATGCAACCACCGGTAACGCAAGAAGAACTTGATAAGAGAGACAGTTTATCTTCAGAGATTGCCATAACAGATGATGTTATGAGAATGCTTGAGGGTGTTGACGATCCTATTATTAAACTTAAGATATTAAAATCATTACTTTCTAATGTAATTTCAAATCAGGAAGTTATTGAACTTATTCAAGAACAGATTGACAAACTTGAAAGAGAAATTCAAGAACAAGAAAATATGGAAGCAGCCTCAGAAATGGGGTCCGATTCAGATATGTTTGACGATTTAGGTTTAGGTGGTGGATCTGATTTTGGTGGTGACAATCTTGGTGATTTGTTTGGAGATGAGAGTGAATCAGAAGATCTTGGAGACTTTTCTGATTTAGAAGTTGAAGGTGGAGAAGAAACTCTTCCTACTCCAGCTGAAGCTGGTGGTGGATTAGATTTTACAGATGAGATTTAGGAGATAATAATATATGGCTGAGTGGAAATATACTTTAAAAGCTAGTTCAGATTTAAGAGATGCTATAAGAAATGAAGATCCTAATGCAGTATTAGATGCTTTAGAAAAAGCATGGATGGAAATTTATTTCTATTTATCAGATGAGAATATTTATGATAGTTCTGATCTTGATGATGATCTTGATAATATAAATAATGAAAGAGATAATTTAGCGTATTATGAAGATTATGACATGACTCTCAACGATGTTATCGATAATATAGATTATTTATGTAATGAACTTTATGATTTTTGTGATGCTGAAAGAATTTGGATAGAAATATAAGGGAGATATAAATGGCAGCAGTTCCTGGCACTGTAATAACTTTTACAGATGAAGAAAATAAGACATGGGCAGCTACTGTAATTAATACTTTTACTAATGATGATAATGAAGATATGGTTACATTATCAGTATTTGGTAAAGGCAGCACAGTAGTTATGAAAGATTCTGAGCTGGATGATGGAAATAATGGCTAATGAGTAGAATAGTAGAAGCTTTAAATAGATTATGTGAAGATACAACTACAATATCTAATTTACCACCAGAGATAGAAGCCTTTTTAGATATAGATGATAGTACTGAATACACCGATCAAATTAAGATTATTAAGGCTGCAGGAGATATATTTTTTAAAGAATTACAAGATATTGAATCTAAAGAAAATGATTGGGATTACTTAGATGATATTTATGATATGAAAAGAAATTTTTATAAAAAATATATTGATTTTGCTAAAAAATGTAAAGAAATGTCTAGTATAAAAGGTATTACTGGATATGGTAGTAACGATTTTCTTAGAATAAAAATTATGGAAATGTGTAGAACTATAGATTATAATTTTCCATATGGGTGGAAAAAATAATAGATCATTTGGCTATGCCAAGGAGAAATAAATGTTTACGAAGACTGATTGTTTAAGTTTATTATTTGAACTAAGAGAAAAGGGTATTGATGTAGATAAATATATAAAATATCTTTTAGTTCACAGTGAACCAACTCTAGATATTATTAGAACAATAAATAATAATATGGAGTTAAGTATTAGGGCTTTTTATGAAAAGCTTAGAAAAAGTTATAATAACAATAAAAGTAAGTTATATATAAATATTGTAAAAGAAAATAATTTAGAGCCTAAAGAAGTATTATGTACACTTGCAAGTCTTCAATTACAAATTTTACTATTTAATAAAACTTTAAATGATCCTTCATTCTTAAGAACAGCAAGATTTAATGAAATTTGTGATTGTTTGAAATTGTATTATACTTCTGGCGATATTATTCCAAGTCAAAAATTATTAGAGTTATTTAAAGCAGATTTAAAGTTTTTGGAGGAAACTACAAAATAACTAAATGAGTAAAATAGATTTAGCTTATGATGATATAGCTAATAGAAAAAGATTAGGTGAGTTAAGTCAGATGTTTAATGTTTCATCTATAGATATAGATAAAGCTTTAAACTTTCAATATGGATTAGATAGAGATGAAGATTTAACTACATATACAAATGAAGAAGTAGAAGATGCTTTAGATTATTTTTTTGATAAAGGTTTATATGTAGATTGGGTGTAATTAAATAAAAATATAATAATTTTATGCTAAATTATTATATTATGAAACAAAGAAAACTAAAGGTGGTGATGATATTTGGCAACTGTTTATGTAAAGCAGTTAAATAGAAGTCAATATTTAACTCAAGAAGAATATAAAGAAGCTGAGCATGCTCAGTTTGAAGAAGCATTAAAAAGATTTAAAAAAGAAGTCTTAAAAGAAAATATAGTAAAAGATTATAGAGACAGAATGTATTATGTTTCTAAGTCTGAAAAAGAAAAAGCTAAAAAGAAAGCAGGACGTCGCAAACAACTAAAGCAGATGTATAAAGAAAGACGTCTTGAAGATTATTATGATATTTAAGTAGGTAATTAAAATGTTAGAATCTTTAAATACTAATGTATTTGATTATGAAAGATTAAAGCCTGAAGAGATGCAGAGAAGAGGTATTCTTGGAAGGCTTGTTGGTGTTATGGCAGACACAGTTAATCCTACAAGAAATGGCAGAAGTTATTCTAGTAAGTTATGGGAAAATGTTTTTAATAATCCTATAATGAAAGAAAGAATAGAAAACAATTGTTGTTTTGGTGAGTTAGGACATCCAACGGATAGAGAAGAGACTGATATGTCTAAGATAGCTATTTGTATGGATGGCATGCCTAAAAAAGATAAAGATGGAAAACTTCAAGCTGTATTTAATATTCTTGATACTCCAAATGGAAGAATATTAAAGTCGTTATGTGATTATGGTTGTAACATTGGAATTAGTTCAAGAGGTTCTGGTGATTTAATTACAGACTTTGATGGAAATGAATCAGTAGATCCTGATACTTATAATTGTGAAGGTTGGGACGCAGTAATTATTCCTGCAGTTAAAGAAGCAAGACTTACTTATGTAACAGAAGCTTTAGATAAAAAGCGTTATAATAAGTCTTTAAGAAGTAAACTACAGGAAACCATAGATAAAGAAACAGAAGATAATAGAAAAGTTATGACTGAGGCTTTATCTAGTTTAGGTATTCATCTTAATGAGGATGTTTTAGAAGATGTTTCCGAAGAAGGATCTAAGAATGAGAATGATTTCTTTTATAAAGGAATTGAAATCTTAAAAGATCCTGATACTGGTAAATTTGTATGTGAATTAGATGGAGATAGTTATTCATTTAATTCAGAGAAAAATGTAAAGATGTGGATAGATATTAATGTAAAAGATTCTATAAACAAGAATACATTAATAAAAGATCTTGCATATAACACACAAAGAGATATTGAAAATAATCTTTCAAAAGTTTTATCTTCTGATAATGAAGTTCAAAAAGCTATGCATGGTAAACTATCAGATTTAGATAATTTAATCGATGTAAATAAATATCTTACTGAAGAACAAGTTGGTAGAGATGAAGTCAAAGATGATAAGAATGTTGATGATGTCTTAAAACCAGAAGTTCAAGAAGAACCTAAAGAAGCTACTTCAGAAAAAGATAAAGAAAAAGAAGAAGATAAAGATAAAGAAAAAGATAAAGTTACTGTTACTATCACAGAAAGTATTGACTGGACAGATCTTAATAGTACTGAGCAGTTTGCAGCCGAGTCAGCTATTTCTTATATAAAAGATAATCCGCGTATAGTAAATGATTTAGATGAAATAGAATTAGCTGTTAATGATGCAGTAAGCATGTACAATGAAGCTAATGCTTTTGATGAATACGCTGATGAAGATTTCTATGAAGAAGAAGCTGACAGTAGAAAAGTACTTAAATATGTTCTTCAAAAATTACATGGAATTGACGAATCATTAAATGAAGATTTATCTGTATATCCAGTAGAATTTACGTATGATTATGAAGATGATGATAAAAACGAGACATTTTTTGGTCATATAAATGTAAAAGCAAATTCAGAAGAAGAAGCTTTAAAGAAAGCAGAAAAATATGTAAATTCTAATAAGTATGGTAGTAAACACACAGAACATAATCAATTTAGAGATTTTAGAATTTCTAGTACTAAATATACTAATGTAGATTTAGTAGAAGATGTAGATGATATTAATGCTGCTAGAATGCAATTATGTCAAGTATTAGATGACTGGTATAGAGATAATATTGCAAATGAAAGAGCAGAAGATGTCAAACTATCTGGTTGGGATTCAGATTTACAAAGTAAATATTTAGATTTTAGGAACTATTTAGCTCCTGATCTAATTCAAGATAAAGAAGATTATGATTTAGATGTCGATAATATCGAGACTGAAATAGATAGTCTTCAAGAAATGTTAAATTATAATAAGACTTTAGAAAAACAGATAATAGAACTCAATGAGAAATTATCAGTTAGCCATGCTATGGAGAAATCGCTTAAAGCTGAGTTAAGGGAATCTAAAGATAAGATTTCTGTATTATCAAAAACTTCTAAAGAGAATAAAATTTTAACTGAACAATTAACCGCAGCAAAAGATTCAGCTGCTAAATTAAATGAATCTAAAAAGGAAAATGTTTCTAAGATAAAATCTTTAAAAGAAAAATTAGATATTATTACTCAAGAAAGAGATACTCAAGGTGCTGAATTAAGTACTTTGAAAGAAGATTATGATATTTTAAGTAGAGATTTAAATCAGACTAAGGAGCAATTTTCTAAGAAATTCGAAAAACAGAATCAACTTTTAGAGAAATATCAAAAGATTACAAAGAATGCAGTTGATAGATATATCAATATGCAGGCAACAAATCTTGGTGTTAAACCTGTTGAAATTAAAAACAGACTATCTGAAAGCTTTACATTTAATGATATAGATTCTGTTTGCGAAGATTTAAGAGACTATAAGTTAAATGTTAGTAAACTTCCATTTAATACAAGTAGTCAGTTAACTGAAGGTATTGAAGTAAAAGCGAATAATATAAATAGAAATTCCTTACTTCCTAGAAATGAAATAGATGAACTAACTGATTATGATTTAAAACTTATGGAAGCATATTTGTAAAATAGAATAAAGGATATAGAATAATGGCAGGAAATCTCCTCCTTGAAAAATATGCTAAGAGAATTAGCTTAGCTGAGAGTGTCTATCAGAAAAGACACAATGGTGAATCGATGGATTCACTCCGTAAAGTAACTGTAAAGTGTTGCAGCGTTATATAGTAATATATAACGAAAATTAACTATACAATACTTTGTGGGACAGCGACGGCCATCGTTTCCTAATACTCCTAATATTAGGATTACCACTTTTATACATTTAATAGTTAGGAGATATTAATGTATGGTTATATTTATAAAACTACTAATCTCATAAATGGTAAAATTTATATAGGACAACATAAACATTCTACTTGGGATGAAAAATATAAAGGTTCAGGAACTTTACTTTTTAGAGCTTTTGAAAAATATGGATTTGATAACTTTAAATGTGAATTACTAGAATCTGTAAATTCTCAAGAAGAACTTAATGAAAAAGAAAAATTTTATATTGATAAATATAATTCAAAAAACATTACTATTGGTTATAATTTAGCTGATGGTGGTGTAGGAGGATCACATAAAGCTTGGAATAAAGGTTTAAAAGCTACTAATTCAGAAAGTGTAAAAAAGTATACTGAAAAAAGAAATGAATTATTTAAATCTGGTTCTATTGGGTGTTTTGGTCTTAAAGGCGCAGATAATAAAAATTCAATAGAAACTAAAGGTATAGTTAATAAAATACTTCCTGAATTTGAAGAATACTGGAGAGTTCATTTTAAAGGTGAAGTTATTTCTCATTTTCATACTTGTGAAAAAGCTTATAATCAATGTTTAGAGATTTTAAATTTAGATGAAAATGATAAAGAAAGAAAACAATATTTATCAAATAAAAGAGCAAAAAAGAGATTAGCTAGTATAAATAAAAATGGTACTTCTAATAAAGTAAAAATTAAATGCATTGAAACTGGAAAGATATTTAATTCAATTTTAGAAGCAAGAAAATATTTAGGATTAAATAGTTCTAATTCATTACACGCTGCTTTATCTGATAAAAAGCATACTTGTAGAGGTTATCATTGGGAAAGAGTATAGTTAATAAAACTCCGTGAATTGCTGGGAAATTCTATAGAATGGCACAACTATAGAATAATCAGCAGCCAAGCTTAGAAAATCTAAGAAGGTTCAACGACTATCGAAAGGGTAGCTTAAGAGAAAAACTTAAGTGAGTAACTTAGTAGAGTAGATTCTAAGTAGAATCGAAGTGCGGAGCATCCTTAGAAGGTTATTACAACTAAGGATGATGATATAGTCTCATCTTAATAGTAATATTAAGAGAATAGTTGGAAACGAACTATTCGTAAGATAAATGGGCAAAGTGCTTAGACAATTAATTATTAGTTGCTCTAAATAGTAATATTTAGGGAAATCTATTTTATAGAGAAAACCTTGTTAATTGCTGGAAAGTCTTATTAGTGAGGTGATAAGATAATCAGCAGCGAAGCTCTAATTTTTAGAGAACGTTCAACGACTATCGAAAACAGATTTTAGAAAGAAAAATTCTAAATGGTAAGTGAGTAGAGTAGGATTTAAGTAAATTCGAAAAGCAAGGGTTCCTTAAAAGGTTAATACAATTAAGGAATATGATATAGTCTCATCTATATGGTGACATATAGAGAATAAGTGGAAACGACTTATTCGCAAGATAAATGGTAAACAGATTCCTCAATGAGGCTTTTGAGTCTTCAATGGGTACTCAGAGAAGTGCTATGGGCGACTATAAGAAGTTCTGCATTGCTCTTACTACTGTTGGTCTTCCTAACCTCATCGCTTTTGATCTCGTAGCAGTTTCTCCAATGAGCTCGATGTATGGTAATGTTGCTTATATCGAGTACGTTAAAGGTACTGATAAGGGTGAATCAAGTGAAGGTGATATGGTTAACAGCGTATGGGAGCTCGGTACTCCTGATGTTAACTATACTGGTCAGGCTGTTGTTGAGCCAGTAGATTCTTTCACAAGTGGTACAACTGCTATCGCATTTGCTCCGGCTGTAACTGGTTCAGTTAGATTACTTGATGCTAATGGTGTTCAGGTAGACGATGCTGATGGTGCTCATCCGGCAACAGTAAGTGATGCTGGTGTTGTTACTCAGACTTCTTTCAAAGCTGGTAAGAGTGCTTCTGATGTTAAGAAGATTGCTTATGTTTATGACAACGTAACTATTCCGCAGGAAAAACTTCCGACTCTTAAAGCTCAGTTAAAGAACATTGGTCTTGAGGCTAAAGCTCGCAGAATCGCTGTATTCTACAGCCAGATGGCTGCTTTCCAAGCTAAGACAGACTATGGTTTCGATCTTGCCGATGGTCTTGCAGAGCAAGCTGTTGCTCAGTTATCATATGAAATTGATACTGAGATTTGTGATATGTTAATCGACGCTGCTGATGAGTATGCTGCTTCTCACGCTACTGGTGTTGCTAATTTCAGCAAGACTCTTCCGGTTGGCGTTAACATGGCTGATCACTATGCAAGCTTTGCTGCTAAGATTGAAGAGCTCAAGCAGGTTGTTTATATGAGAACAAAGAAATTCGTTCCGACATTCATGTTAGCTGCTGCTGACATTATGCCAGTTCTTAATTTCGTTCCTGGATTCCAGGCTGCTTCAGTTAGCGATATCAGTGGTCCGTACTTCGCTGGTACTCTCAATGGAATTAAGGTTTATGTAACTCCGAATATTGCTAGTGGCAAGTTCATTCTTGGTGTTAACCAAGGTGCGATGCAGGCTTCGGCTGGCGTATATGCTCCGTATCTCCCAGTTGTTCCAACTCAATTATTAGGGTTTGCAGATGGTGGTATGTCTCAAGGCTGGTCCACAATGTATGATGCTAAAATATTAAATGCAGCCCTTTTAGTACCGAGTATGGTAACGGCTTAAATATGCGGCTCAAATAAGTAATTATTTGATGATAATGAGGTTAATTGCTGGGAAGCCCTTAGAGCTTTATTACTACAACATAACAAGTAATTGTAAGTGTGAATGTTTAAAAAATATAAAGATTGGGTAATCAGCAGCCAAGTTACTATTTTACAATTTAATACAGATGTGATATAATAATATCATCAAGATATGAGACAGTAGGTTCGAAACTATTGACTTATTACCTTTACTAATAGTCTAATCATATCTTGATACATTTAAAATTATGTAAAGGATAATAAAATGTATGGATATATTTATGAAACTACTAATTTGATCAATGGTAAAAAATATATTGGTCAACATAAAGCAAAATTTTTTGAGCCTAATAAATATATTGGTTCAGGTATTTTACTAGTAAAAGCTATTGAAAAATATGGCAAAGAAAATTTTTCTTGTAAGCTTCTTGAAGAATGTAATTCAAGAGAAGAATTAAATATAGCTGAAAAGAAGTGGATTGAAAAATATAGTGCTAGTGAAGACAGAGAAAATTTTTATAATGTAGCTCGCGGTGGAGAAGGACATACTTGTGATCCTTGGAATAAAGGAAAGCATCAACAATTACACCCTAATTCAAAAGCTGCTTTAGACTATGGAAGACACTTGCCTTCTAGTGATAAACAGAGAGAAGTTCTTTCAAAATATAGAAATAGTATAGTAGTTACAGATGATACTAAGAAAAAGTTGAGTGATCAACAAAAAGGTAGAGTTTGTATAAATAATGGTATTATAAATACATTTGTAAAATCTGATACGCTTGATTTTTATTATTCTCAAGGTTGGAAAAAGGGAATGGATAAAAGCTTAGTTAGAACTAAGCAAAGAGAAGAAGAGCGTAATAGATATAAAAATAGTAAAAGGTTCAACGACTAATTGGTAGCGCGATGTACACATTAAGTAATGTGGAAAGACCTCACACCTTTTATAGGTGATAATATAGTCTCCTCTCATATGAAAGTATGAGGCACGAATGTGCTAATTAGTATAACGCACTAATTAAAAGATAAGGATATGCCAGTTGTTCCGACACAGCTTCTTGGATTTGCTGATGGTGGCATGAGTCAGGGTTGGTCAACAATGTATGACGCTAAGATCCTCAATGCTGCTCTCTTAGTTCCGAGTGCAATTGTTGCTTAATTGACAATTTAATAAGTTAATAAATTAAAAAGAGTAGAGAAATTTCTCTACTCTTTTTTTATGTTTTTTTAAATTTACTATTTATTTTTATGTATAAATGTAGTATAATATATATGTAAATAGGAGGTGACCAAAATGATAGAAATAAGAATGACAGAAGGTTACATGATAAGAAGTTATAATTTCATAACTAAAAAAACTATGACTCATCATTTAGGTTTAGAGCCTGCTGTAGCGAAATCAATAGTGAGACATTATAATAAAATTTCTCCAATAAGCATTATATACTTTTCAGAAGAAGAACCTAAAAGATATTGGTAAGGAGGTAATTTATGAAATTTAATAAGTTTACATGTTGTATTTGCGGAAAAGAAGTAGAAGAATATGGAAATAACCCTTGGCCAGTAAAAGAAGAAGGAAGATGCTGTAATAGATGCAATCTTGATAAAGTTCTTCCTGCTAGAATATCTCTCATTAGAAAGGAGAACAAAGAAAATGAATGAAGTAGCTTATAAGAAAATGGAAGAAATAGATAAAATTCTAAGAGATAATGATATTTGGGCTGAAACATATCCACATAACGAACTCCCAGTAGTATGTGTAGAAATTCATAAAGGAGATTGGAAGCATGATCACTGGGCATGTGATGAAATTCTTGAAGAAGCAGGCTTTGTGAAGATGGGAGAAAAAACAACTTGGGATGATGGTTCTGATTGTTATTCTTCAGTACATTATTTTGCTTAAAGTTTACATTATATAAATTTATATGATATTATATATAATAATGGTGATTTAAATGAAAGTTAAACCATATAGAGTTTGTGATATTTGTGGACAAGAATATAATAAACATAATGGTATTCTAAAAATTAGAATATATGATCAGTATGAAGAGGGAGAATTATTTCCTTGGAAAAAAGTTGATATATGTTCTAATTGTGCTGCTAAATTAATAGATAATATCTCAAATAAAGTTGACTATTCAATTCTATAATAATATATAAGGAATAATAATAAATGAAGAAAAAGATTTTATGCTATGTGATATTTATATCACTAATTTTTTCCTATTGCCCTCTTGTATTTGCAGAGGACAATATCGAAGAAGTTACAACTAATGAAGATAACAATATCATTATAGAACAACAAGAACAAGTTATTGATCAACCAGTTAAAGAAGTAAAGGTTGAAGAAGTAGAAGAAATAGTAGAAGAAGATGCTGTAGTTGAAAGAGAAGAGCAGACTCCAAATGCAGATGGATCAGTTACTGTACATTATACGAATATATTAAGTTCTCTTGCTTCTCATAGAGAAGATGGAGTACCTGTTCCTTATGAAACAAGTGTTAAGTTAAGTGCTACTCAGACAAAGAATCAAGCACACAAAGGAACTTATAGTTATTTTGGTGGAGCAGATTATTCATTTGGATATATGGGAGTTCAGTATACTTTCTTAAATGCAGTTGTTGAAACTGAGAAAGATAAAAATAGTCCTGTATTTGAAAATACAGCACCATATGATACTATTACAAAAGTTAAGAATAATCATAGTGATATAACTTATACTTATAAGAATGGTGATACAGAATTAGTAGAAAGTAGAAGTGATATTTATCTTTCGCCAGTTTATAAACAAGAACAGAGTTGGAAATTAAATTATAATTATATTGATAATATTTCAACCGGTTCAGGTTCTTGGAGTAATCTTGATGCTATTACTCAGTATAAGCATACTTTCTCAAATCCAGAAACAAAGAGTCCTACACTTACAGATGGACTTTATAAATTCCAGTATTGGGAAAACGAAGAGACTGGAGTACAATATGGAGATGGAGATGAATTTGTTTATAGTAGTCCAGAGCTAAGAAATTTAGAAAAGACTGTTAACGTTTATGCTTATTGGCAGCCAGTAGTTAAAGTTAATCTTTATAATGGTTCTGAACTTATTCAAAGCTTATCAAGTTTTGAAGCAGTTAGTTCCTCTGATTTTACTACTATTGCCAGTACAGATATCCAGGAATTTATCGGCTGGAGAGATGAGAATGGCAGTGTAGCAGCAGATATGTATAATGCTCCATCAATCACTAGAGAAGCTGGATATTTAATAGTTAATCTCTTTGCCAATTTTAAAGAGATTATTCAACCAACTCCAGATACTCCAGAAGATCCTACTCCTGATACTCCTAAGCCACAGCCAAAAAATACTACAGCTCAGGTAGTAGTTTCTCAAGAAGATATGGTAGTTGCCGATTCAAATCCTCCTACAATAATTACTCCTGCCGCAGTACCGCAAGCTGCTCCTTCTGGATATTGGGCACTGATTAATTTAATTTTAACTATTATTGCTGGTATAATTGCTATTGTATCAGTGGGTAAGAAAAAAGAGAAACCAGATGGTGAGCCTTATTCTGAAGAAGATAAGCATGATATTAGGAACCTATTCAAGTATAAATTATTTAGTTTATTAGTAGCATTAGGTGCAATTGTAGTATTTATTCTTACAGAAGATATTACACTGCCTATGGGATATGTTGATAATTGGACATTAGTTATGGTTCTATTCCCAGTAGTAGAAATCTTTAATGTTTACTTTATTAATAAGATAGCTAATTATGATAATCATAAGGAAAATTAATATTTAGGAGATAAGGTAGTGCCGACTATAACTCAGCTCGCTAGAAAATGGAATAATATATTTTCTGAAAAGGAAAAATTAAATATTATAGAAGTATATCAATACTATTATCAAAAAGATATATTTGAAATTTTAGAAGAGAATGAAGTTGTAAAATCTATTTTTATGAAACTTAATTTTATTGACAAAGAGGATATTTAAATGGGTTTTAGACCGGATTATAAATATGGTTGGGTTTGGGTAGATGAACCATCAACTACTGCCTTACCTAGACCTAATGAATATATAACACAAAATACTAACATAGCATTACAGGGTTGGATTTGTCCTAAATGTGGTCGAGCTAATGCTCCTTGGTTAGGTACTTGTCCTTGTCATTTAAATACACTAGGTACTATAGATAATCCTATAGTTACTTGGACAGTCTGTCAAAGTACTCAAGGTTAATATTAATGGGTGGAAACTATTTAGGATTTGGGGCATTACCTTCTCCAAAAGATGTAAGAGACTATAAATTAAAAATTAAGAAAGAAGAATCTCCAATATCTTTTTCTGTATTCGATAAAGTTTATGTAAAAGATCAGGGTAAAAAACCTACTTGTGTAGCTCATGCTTTATCAGAAATTATAGAATATAATTATAAAAAAGAAAATAATGAATATGAGAAATTCAGTACTGATTTTATATATGGGCTGAGAGATTCTTCTGCATATAAATCTGGGCAAGAAGGTATGTATTTACGCGAAGGACTTTCTATAATAAAAGATTATGGAGATGTCTTTTATGAAGATCTTCCTTCAAATAATTATGCACTTTCAGCGAAGTCTCAAGTACAATTAAAAGAAGATGAATTAAAAATAAAAGCCTATCCTTATAGAATTACAAGTTATTATAAAATAACCACTTTAGAAGAATTAAAATATTCATTAATCCATAATGGTCCAGTTGCTGGCAGTATGAAATGGTATAAGGGTAGTAGACTTGATAAATATGTTTATAAATATAATCAAGAACATGAATACTATGGTCATGCAGTAATTATTATTGGTTGGACAAAAGATTATTTTATAGTTCAAAATTCATGGGGTAGACATTGGGGCAGAGGCGGATTATTTTTAATTAATAAAGATGATATATTTAAAATATTTTTTGAACTGTATGGTATAACTGATGATGTACAATCAGTAAAGAAGCCATTAACACCAACTAAGAAATTAGCTCCAATGATTAATTTTGTTTTAAATAAGCTATCAAAAAAGGAGAAATAGATGACAAATCAAGAGAAGATACTAGAAGCTTATAATAGATTTAAATCCTATTTTGATAAGTATGATAGCATACATATTTATCCAGAATATACAAAGGATTTAACAATTATACTACAGCAAAAACCAAGATATAGCTACTGGGAAAAAAGTGGAAGAGTATATGCTTGTAATTGCTGTGGACAAGTATCTGAATATAAAAATAATTATTGTAGTAATTGTGGTTCATATATGAATAAAGATTGATATGGAAGATTTTATTAAAAGAGAAGATGTTATACAAGCTTTAAATGATTGTATAGATATTAAAGGTTATGCTTATTCTTCTTTGCATGATGCTATAATGGAAATACCTTCAGTAGAAGTCATTCCAGAAAGAATTGCAGTTGGAGCAATAAAAGAATATAGTAATGGAATGGTAGCTATGACTCATGAAACATTTGATGAATATCATAGCATTGCAGTAAACGATGCAATAAGGAAAGGTTTTTGGGAAAAACTTCCATGATACAATTATTAAACTATTTATGCACAATAGGTCTTATAATGTGTATAATTTATTTAATTAATGATGATGACGATATTATGTGATGATAAGTATTATGACAGATAAGATAACTAATCCTAAACATTATAAGCTTAATGGTTTAGATATAGAAGCTATAGATGTAATTAAGTCAGTTCTAGGAAAAGAAAAGTTTGAAGGCTATTGTAGAGGAAATGTTATTAAATACATTTTACGAGCTGACTCAAAGAATGGAATAGAAGACTTGAAAAAAGCACAAGTATATCTTAATTGGGAAATAATGTCTAAGGAGACTATTAATGAAAGTAGAAACAAAGGCTGATTTACATCAGTTAATTGATGGTTGTCCAGATTATTATTCTGCAGAAAAAATATTCTTACATATATTAAATACTATGCTAAGAGGAAATAGTAAAGAGTTTGCTATAGATGCAGCAAATGATATAAATAAATATATAAGTAACTTTATGTTAAATACAGTTCATATATGTAATATAATAAATGAAAGAGCAGGTTATCTAGAAAGTTATTTAGATGGTACAATGTATCAAGAAGATAAACCTGAATATAAAGATATACAAAAAGAACATGCAGAATATATAAAGGACTTGTCAGAAGCTTTATTAACAGATAATACTCAAAAGGTATTAGAAAAACATAGAATTTAATATAGCATAAAATAGGCAAGATAAAGTAGGTTTCTTGCCTATTTTAATATATAAAAAATTTTAAAGGGTGCTAAATTAATTATAATATGGTTTATGTGTATATATAACCAAGGAGAATAATTAATGAATATAAGAGATGCTTTATATGAAAGCAAAGTACTCTCTGATGATATGGATTTAGAAGATAGAATAGATTCTTTAGAAGATACAGATAAAGAAGAAGATCTAGAGGAAGAATTAATAACAGAAG
Organism: uncultured Bacillota bacterium; assembly: GCA_947303895.1. Lineage (GTDB taxonomy): Bacteria > Bacillota_I > Bacilli_A > RF39 > UBA660 > RUG13038. The sequence goes on from CAMYZQ010000010.1 coordinate 21,670, forward strand.
AACATTATGTTGAAATTCCTGTAGAGCCTGAAATGTTTGTAGAGAATCTATTAAAAGAAGAAGTACCAAAAATGAGAAAATATGGTACTGCTGAATATGATTCTAATGAAGGTAGATTAAAGAGAGTAAAGCATTTTAGAAAACTTGCTAATTTAGATGACAGTGAACCAATTACTGAATCCCTTATTGAAAGTAAGGATTGGGCAGTAAAACAGACTGCTTGTGTGTTTAATAGACCATCAGCTAGAATTAAAGCTGAACTACTTAATCAAAAATATACAGGGTTAGAAGAATATGAAGATTAAAAAGTTAAATGAAGATACTTTAGAGCAAGCAGTAAAGAGAGATGCTCAACAAGCAGCGAGTGAAATTAAGAATGATGTTCCAGTTGATGCTCATAAAAAAGGTAGTGTAGAAAAAGCTCTTGATAGAATTTATAAAACTGCTAAAAGAGCTCAAAAATCTGGTACTAAAGAGTTCCAAAATCTTCTTTTAATAGGAAGAGCAGGTGTAGGAAAAACTGCTATTGTAAAAAGATGGGCAAAAGATAATGGAGTTAATTTAGTAGATAAAGATGCTAAGACAATGGATCCTTCAGATTTAGGTGGTATTGTATTTGCTGACATGGAACACCCAGGACAAGCTACTAAATTAAGAAGTAATGAATTAGATGCATTACAAGCTCCTAATTCAGTATTATTCTTAGATGAGTATAATAGAGCTCCATCAGATGTTAGAGGATCATTACTTACTCTTATTAACGACCACGAATTAGTTTCTGGTAAAGAGAAGATTGAATTCCCTAATTTATTATTTACAGTAGCTGCTATAAATCCTCCGAATCCAAATTATAATACAGATGAACTTGATGCTGCTGAAAGATCTAGATTCTATCAAGAATATGTAGAAGCAGAACCTGATGTGCTTTTAGATTTCTTAGTAAACAGACATTTTAAGCCTCAACTTAAAGATGCTGATGAAGAGGAAGCTAAAGAAATTGAAGGTAGAATTAAATTAGCTACTACATTACTTACAAATAGAGAATTTGCTTTTGATACAGAGGAAGATGAAAATAGATTATCAGAAGAAGATCCAAATGCTCCTATTTTAAATCCTAGATCGTTTACAAAAGCATTAGAAATGTCTGATGGCACAAAAAAAGATTTCTTAGATGTGTGGAATCACATGTGTAATAGAGACAAGAAGTCTATGGTTGAAAGAATATTAGCTAATTATCAAGATATTGATGACAAAGCTAATGATGCTCTTAAAAGATATAAAGGTGGAGAAGAGGTTAAATCCGCATTTCAGAGTACAGGAGAAGATTTCTGGGGTAAATTAGATCTGTAGGTGATGTCTTATGAGTATGACAAGAGAAGAGCGAGAAACTAAAAATTATATTCAAAATAAGTTAGCTGAACAAGGCTATCCTACTTACGCTTCTATTCTTGGAAATTTTGATTTGAATTTAACTAGAGATCCTAATACTGTAGGTTTTATGGAACCTGGTAAAGGTCGAATAGTTTTAAATAGAGGATTAGATGAAAATCAAGTTTCAGTTATAATAAGACATGAAATACTTCATTACTTTTTAGAACATGAAAGACGCTTACTTAAAAAGTTAGCTCAAGAACATAATTTAGACTTTGATAAAGTTGATGATAATTCATTAACTGATTTAAAAAGAAAATTATATAGTAATGATTTATTTAATATAGCTGCTGACTATGAAATCTCTAATAGAGGTTATACTGAAGACGATAAAGATGATGTAAGAAATATTCTTCTTAATGGTCAAGTATTAACTGGTCTTGTAACAGAAGATGATCATCCAGATTGGGTAGATTTATCTGTTGAAGAGATGTATGACAAATTAAGAGAAGAAAGACAGAATCAACAACAGCAACAACAGCAAAATCAAGGTGAAGGTAATAGTGATCAATCTTCATCTGATGATTCTAATGATCAACAATCAGATCAACAATCTGATTCTCAAAGTCAAAGTTCTTCTGAAAATTCTAGTGATAGTTCTTCTGATGGACAATCAAGCAAGTCTGATGATCAATCAGATTCTGATGATTCTCAGCAAAGTCAATCATCTAGTTCATCTGGAGGTCAAGATGATTCTCAATCAGATGACAGCAGTTCTGAAGGAGATTCTTCAAGCGATTCTAGTGATCAGTCAAGTGATCAATCTGATTCTCAATCAAGCGATTCTTCAGATTCAGGAGATGCTGGAAATGAAGACACTTCATCTCAACCAAATTCAGGAAAAAATAAAGCTAAAAGACCACAAATTGGTCAAAAGGGAGATGAAGATACTTTAGCTAAAGAAGATGCAGAAAGAGAAGCTCAAGCAAAAGCTGAAGCTGAAGAGTATGGTGAACCTGAAGAAGATGATTTGAGTAAAGCAGAGAGACTTGAAAGAATATCTAAAACATTCGCAGATTCTGAAGCTGCAAAATCTGCTCAAGGAGAAGCATCAGACAAAATTTATAAGGAACGTGCAGCTAGAGCTGCTAAAGATGCTAAAAAATATCGTTCTTCACCTATTAGAAGATTTGTAGATAATCTAAATAGATTTATAAAGAATGAAGTAGGTAAAGAGAGAGTTAGAACTTGGAAGAGAACAGATCCTAGATATGGTACAGGTCCTATTGTACGAAAAGGAAAAATGAGAACTTCTAACGGTAAGATTCCTCTTATAAATGTTTATTTTGATAGATCAGGTTCTTGGGATTCTGATAAAACGAAAGTTGGCCAGGATGCTATAGGAACATTAAACAATTATGTAAGAAATGGTCAGATTAAAATAAATCTTTACTATTTTAACACTCGAATTCACTCAGAAGATCCAGGTGGAAGAGGCGGTACAAGTGGTACTCCTATTATGGAGCACATAAAACAAACAAAACCTGATAATGTTATTATTATGACAGATGATGATATTACAGATATAAGAGAGAATGTGACAGTTCCTGGAGCTGTATGGCTTTTATTTAAAGGTGGACAGTCTCAAAATCTCATTGATCATATACATGGTCAGAAACAAACTAGTATATACAACTTAGATTAAAGGTTTAATTAAATGGCAAATTTAGATAGTGATCAAATTGAAATCTTAAAAAACTATAAACAAGATCTAAGAAGAGGAAATCTTTCTAAGTTAGCTCAGGATTTAATGACTAAAATTGGTAGTTGGGATAGAGGTCCTATTACTTCTTATCTAATTGAACATGGAGTAAATATATTAAGTGCTATGACGTTTATTCCATCTTCTGGAATTGTCAATCTAGAGAAACTTCCTGTTTTAGCTATTCCTAGAAATATAGAAACCATTAGGTCGCAAGGAATTGTAGATAATCCTTCTTTGAAAGAGATCTTAATTGAGCATGGAGTTGAGAATATAAACTCTAATGCGATAGTGGGAAATCCAAATTTAACAGCTATAATTTTACCTCCTTCTATTAAAACTCTTGGTAAAGAAGCTTTTGCAAATAATCCAAATTTAAAAGAGGTTTTTATTCCTGACAGCATAAAAGTTTTACCTAAAGGACTGTTTAGTGGCTGTGATGATAATATAGTAGTGAAAGCTAATTTTAGAGAAAACAAATCTGATAGACTTAAATGTGTTGAAGCTGAAAAAGATTGGTATAGAGCTCATCTTAAATGGATAAAGGATTAATAAAATGATTATTAATTTAAATAGATTAAATGAAAGTTTAGATAGACTATATGAATCAAAACCGTCTTTAACAGAAGCATTTGATGAATCATTTCCAAAATGGCTAAAAGATAGATTATTAGTTATAAATAAATATCATACTGGAGACTATGCTGCTAGAAGAAATATTCCTTGGAATGAAAGACCTGATTATATAAATGCTAGAGATGAGAGTCGTTATAATTCTTCCTCTAGATCTTTATGGGAAAAAGCTTTAGCTGCTGGAATTGATTTTTCAAAGACTAAAGTAGTTGAAGGTCCAGTTCCTGAAAAGAGAACAGATGAAAGATTAAAGAATGAAAACTTTATTCCAATTTGGCTTTTCCCTAATGGACAAGTTTATATAGAAGGATTAAATGGTTCTGAGATCTATCAAACAACTGGTAAAGCTTTTAAGTATATGCCTATGAAAGATAAAATAGAAAATGCTGAAGGTTTTGCTTATATAGATAAAACAAATATTGATCCAGAAGCTATTACAGGCAAACGTAAAGCTAGAGCTAGTTTAAGAGCTGATATAATGAATAATGTCCCTGAGTATGCTCGTAAGGGAACTCCAGATTTTAAGAAATTTGGTAGAGATTTTTGGGGTACTGAATATGATAAATCAGGTTATCCAATATTAAATCCTGAAAGATACCAAAAAGAAATAGAAAAGCTTGCAGGTAAAAAGATTTATCAAGTATTAGAAGAGTTTCATAATAAAATTATAGATGCTCAAAGAAAAGTAGCTGAAGTTTATTCACAAGAAGATCCATTTAGTAGTGAAACTGATATTGATAAAATTAGTAGTTTAATAAATAGTATTCGTTGGGCTGCTAGTAGATATAATGACTATATGAGAAAAGTAGATCGTATTATAAATAGTTCTTGGGATGAAGATTATAAAGCTAGAGAGCTTGGTGAACTTGTTAGAAGAATTAAGAATGATGACTATATGCAGTCTATTGAAAATATAGGTTCACAAATTTTCTTATCAGAAATAGATTGGGATTAATGATGAAATTAAATGAGATGGTAGAAAGCATAAACAAGAAATATCTTGTAGAAGATTATAGTAGTAATGAAGCTGAACTTGAGCAATTTATGTTTGATACATTATCTAATGCATTAGATAATATTGCTATGGAAGCTGCAAGTAAATTTTCTTGGTATAATCCAGAATGGTGTGAAGAAGATGGCTTTGAGTTCTTTGAAACTCTTAAAAAAGCTTCTAAAGATTTCACAAAAGGTTTATTAAAGAATTATTATATTTAAAAGGAAATAATCAATGTTAGTATATGAAAAGAAAGTTGATGAAACAAGACATCTTTTTGGAAATGCTACTGGTACAATTCCAACCTCAGACGATGTTCAATTAACTTATAAAGATGATGAAGGAAGTACTTTAACATTATCAGAATCTGATACATATCTTGATAATGGTCATGGCGGTATTATTAGAAAATCTGATGGTAAATCTGTTAATGTATTTATTGGCGATGTAGAAATTATTGGTGGAGAAATTACTCCTGTTTTAAGTAGTATTGAAGTAACAGCGCCTACAAAAACAACATATGCTGTTGATGATACTTTAGATCTTACAGGAATGGTTGTTAAAGAAGTTTATTCAGATGGCAGTAAGGAAACAATAACAGAAGGATTTACTACTTCTCCTGCAAATGGTGCTACATTAGCTGCAACAGATACTAAGGTTACTGTAACTCATACTGCTAGTGGTAAAACAGCTGAATTTAGTATTACAGTAAGCTAAATTATTTTATAAGGTAGGTTAAATGACAAGTTTAGAAGATGTAAGAGATGAAATCAAATTAAAATTAACTGGTGACCTACTTGAATTTGAATTAGAAGATGAAACTATAGATAAAGTAATTAAGAGTGCTATTAGAGAACTTCAAAGATATATTACTACTACAAGATTGATTACTGTTCCTTATAAAGACTGCTTAGATCTTTCTGATTCAGCAGATACGAATGGTGAAGAGTTAGATGTTAATTATGTCGTGATGATATATAGGACACATGATATTGGTAGTAATGCTGATACAAATTCTTATGATCCTATGCAAATAGCACAATGGCAAATGATAGCAGGTATGGGAAACTTAGCCTATTTTCAAGATGCTGTTTATAACTATGGTGCATGGACAACTTTACAGCAAATTAGAAATACTACGTCAACAGATTTAGCATTTAAGTTTGATAAAGTAACAAAGAAGTTGTATATAAATTCATCTACTGGTACTCCAGATTATATAACTATTGAATATATACCAGTAATAAAAGAAGTAGAAGATATTGAATCTGAATACTGGGAAGATATACTGGTAAGACTTTCTTTAGCCTTAACAAAAGTGACTATAGGTAGAATAAGATCAAGATATACTCAAAGTAATGCTTTGTGGCAAGGTGATGGAGAAACAATTCTTCAAGAAGGTCAAGAAGAACTGAAAGAGTTAAGGGAAGCTCTAGTAAATAATGCAGAGCTTTATTTTCCTATAGATTAATTAAAAAGTTTAACAAGGAGAATATTAAATGAGTAATTATATTACAGAAGCATTCAAGCAATTAAATCTCCTGGAATCTGAAGATATTTCTCTTGATGCTTCTGGAATCGAAGAGTTAAGATCATTTTTAGATGATGCTGCTGTAGATCCAGATGAAGAAATGATGGATATTTATGATCTTGAAGCTGAGGCTAAAGAAGATCTTCAAAAGTCCTATGAAGGAAAAGTAGTTCTTGAATGTACAGTATGTCATAGTCATATTTTTGAGGATAAAGAAAATATTTCTATGGATGACGATGGTGAAGCTTGCAAAGATATTGAATGTCCATATTGCATGTCAAATGAAGGATATTTTATTCTTGGTGAGATAGCTCCATTTAATCAAGAAGAAGCTGATGCGTTTGCTGAAGATGAAGAAGTTGATCTTCCTGAGGTAGATGTTGAGGGTGCAGTTGATGACGTTGACGAAGAAGACATAGTAGAAGAGTCATTAACAGAAGAAATGAAGCTTGATGGCGTCGAAGAGCTTTATGACAACGATGAAATTCGTGGCGTAGAAGAACTTGAAGGTGTAG
>CAMYZQ010000011.1 GCA_947303895.1 uncultured Bacillota bacterium
ATCATCCAAATATAGTTCAAATATATGATGTAGGAGAAGATGATGGAAACTTCTACATAGTAATGGAATATATTAATGGTCAAACATTAAAACAAATTATTAAGAAAAGAAAAAGATTATCTATCTCTGAAACAATAGATATTATGTGTCAATTAACAGATGGACTTTCATCTGCACATGATTCATATATTATTCATAGAGATATTAAACCACAAAACATTATGATACTTGATGATGGTATGGTAAAAATAACTGACTTTGGTATTGCAATGGCTGTTAATGCATCAGATTTAACTCAAACTAATTCAGTTATGGGATCTGTTCATTATTTACCACCAGAACAAGCATCTGGTAAAGGAAGTACTATTAAGAGTGATATTTATTCACTTGGTATTATGCTTTATGAAATGCTAGCTGGAACTATGCCATTTAGAGGGGAAACAGCAGTAGAAATAGCTATGAAACATTTAAAAACTCCAATGCCAAGCATTAGAAAAGTAAGAGAAGATGTTCCACAAAGCTTAGAGAATATTATTCTTAAGGCTGCTGCTAAGAATCCAAAGAATAGATATAATAATGTTCGTGAATTATATGAAGACCTTAAAACATGCTTAGATGAACAAAGAAAAGATGAAAAGAGAATTGTATTTAAATATCCTGAAAATGAATATGATAATGAAAATACAGTTGTTACAAATAATTTAAAAGATGAAATAAAGAAAAAAGAAGAAGAAAAAGAGGAAAAGAAAAAGATTGAAGTTAAAGAAATAGAAGAGTCAATCGAGGATAAGAGAATGAGTAGATTTACTAAAATATTAATTATTGCTATTTCAGTATTAGTACTTGCATTACTTTCAGTATTTATAATATTCCCAGCTATATTTAAGAATCCTGATATTGAAGTTCCTGATGTATCTGGATTATCTGTTAATGAAGCTAGAACTGTTTTAAAGAATGAAAAACTTAAAGTTGCTGGTACAATCAAAGATGACTATACTGATGATATAGAAAAAGGTAAAGTAACTAGAACTAAACCTCAAAAGGGAGCAAAAGTTAAAAAAGGAGCTACTATTACTTTATATAAATCACTTGGAAGTAATATGACTGAATTAGAAGATTATACTGGGCAAGAAGCAGAAAAAGTTGAAACTTTATTAGAAGATGCTAAGGGTGCAGGATTAAACGTAATTATCGAAAAGAAAGAAGTAGATAAGAAATACGATTATTTAGATAAAGCTAATATTATTATTGGTCAAGAACCTGCTGCAGGAGAAAAACTTGTTACTGGTGATATTTTAAAATTATTTATTCCAGATATTTTAACTGAATATCCTGATTTTATGAAGAGTTATACTATTGATCAAATTCAAAGTTTCTGCGATGAATATGATATTCATTTAACTGTTAAAGAAGTTGAAACAGAAGATAAACCTCAAGGAACAATTCTTTCTCAAAGTAAATCTGCAACTTCTAATATATCTAAGGGTGATGAATTAACTGTTGAAGTAGCTAAAAAACCAGTTGTTATGGAACCATTAGAGAATAGTGAAGAAAGTAGTAACAATGAACAGAATAATCAAGACAATTAGTAACGACTATACTGTCGAATTTGATAATAAAGAAAAAAGAGTCTGCAAAGCAAGAGGAGTATTTCGTAATAAGAATATTACTCCTTTAGCTGGTGACTATGTATTAGTTAATAGTGATAATATAATAGAAGAAGTTCTAGATAGAAAAAATAGTTTAGATAGACCTCCTGTTGCAAATATAGATATTGCAATAGTAGTTACATCAATTGTTAATCCTGATTTTTCTTCTAAATTATTAGATAAACTATTAACAGTTATAGTATTTAATAAAATAGAACCAGTTATATGTTTTACTAAATTAGATTTATCTGATTTAGATATTAAATCATGTAAAGAATACTATGAAAGCTTAGGTTACAAAGTGGTAACTAATGATGAAATAGATAAGATAAAAGAAATAATTAAAGGTAAAACAGTAATATTAACAGGTCAATCTGGAGCTGGTAAATCTACATTATTAAATAGATTAGATCCTAGTTTAGATTTAAAAACTGATGAAATATCTAAAGCATTAAATAGAGGAAAACATACAACAAGATGTGTTGAATTCTTTGAAGTATGTGATTCTTATGTTGCAGATACTCCAGGTTTTTCTAAATTAGATTTTAATAATATGACTAAAGAAGATATTAAAAATAGTTTTGTAGAATTTAATAATTATGAATGTAAGTATTCTGATTGTATGCATATTAAAGAAGATGGATGCGTAGTTAAAGAAGCTGTTAATAATAATGAAATTATTAAATCTAGATATGAAAACTATGTTAGTTTTATAAATGAAAAGGAAAATGAAAGATGAAAATATCAGTATCAATCTTAAAAGAAAAGGATAATATAAAAGAGGCAATTGAAAAGATAAATTTAACTGATGCAGATTATATTCATATTGATGTACAAGATAATACTTATACATCAAATGTTAGTTTTCCTGTGGATAGTTTAAGTAATATAAATGAATATACTAATAAAAAGTTAGATGTTCATTTTATGTGCTTAGAGCCAGAAAGTTTAATAGAAGAATATTCTAAGTTAAATCCAGAATATATTACTTTCCATGCAGAAGCTGTATCAAATATATATAAATATATTCAGTTAATTAAAAATAAAGGAATAAAAGTAGGTATTGCTATTAATCCTGAAACTGATGTAAATAAGATAGTTGAATATTTACCATATATAGATTTAGTATTAGTTATGAGTGTTACTCCAGGTCTTGGTGGTCAATCATTCTTAGATAATACTACATATAAAATGGAAGAATTACATAACTTAAAAGATAGATATAATTTTATAGTGTCTGCTGATGGTGGAATAAATGATAAAACTATAAATTTAATTAAGGATTATGTTGATATGGTTGTATCTGGAAGTTTTATTACAGATAGCAATAATTATCAAGATAAAATAGATTTATTAAAAGAATAGGAGATAGGGTATGAAGAAAACTGAAAAGACTTCTAAAGTAAAAGAAGAAGTAAAAGTAGAAGAACCTAAAAAAGAAGAAAAAATTGAAAAGGTTAAAGTAGAAAAAGTAAAAACTAAAAAAGGATTTAAGATTACTAATAAACATAAGTTAATAGCTGGTATTGCTTTAGGAGTAATTATTATTCTTTGTTTATGCTTATTCTTATTTAGATCTAAAGTAGATACTATTACAAAAGTTAAAAAGATTGCTTCTGCTAAATATTATGCAGTTGAATGTTTAAGTTCTGAATGTGATTATATAGTAGCTGCTAAAGGTAATAAATTAGGTAAGATTAAAGTAGATATCTTTAATGCTAGTGGTAATAAAGTAGCATCATTTAAAGATAAGTATTATAGTAAAAATACTTATTTATTAGATGTTAGTGATGTATCTAAAAACTATATTATCTTTAAGAAAATTGGTAAGACTACTAATTCTGTAGAAGGCTATACTATAGCTAATACTAAAGGAAAAGCTAAGTATTCTACAGGTAATAAACTTGCTAAGATTAATAATTATCTAATATCAGAATATGATTCAAAAGAAAATATGTATTTAATTCTTACTAATAAAGGAAGAATTATTTATGATGGAGTATCTAGTATTAATAAATTTGCTAGTGGTAAAGTAGTTGCACTTTCTATTAGAGGCAATAACATACTAGTAAATGAAACTGGTGAAAACATTTTAAATGGTTATACTGTTTCTAAAGATGTAGTTAATGAAAATGGAGAAACATTATATTTAATAATTTCTGATTCTAAGGGTAATGGATATTATTATTTTGATGTAAATACTAATAAGATTATTGGTCAACCATTTAATGGTTATACATCATCTGAAAATGTTGGAGAATTAATTATTACTAGAAAAGAAAATAACACTTCAACAAAATATATACTAAGTGCAAATGGTAAACAAACTAAGATGGAAGCTGATACTGTTTCTGATAGAGTAGCTTTCATTAAAGAAAAATTAAGTAGTGATTATGCATTATATGTATCATCTGTTATTAAAGCAGATCAAAGATATGTATTTGTTAATAAGATTAAAGATTCTTCATTTGGTGTATATGATGTTAATAGTGGTAAATATACAAAGTTATATAACTATTCATCAGATTCAAAATCTACTACTATTTATGATTTAGAATCTAATGGTAATAATGTATATATGCAAGCTACTTGTGTTAAAGGATATTGTGATAAAGATACATTGTTTGTATATGATTTAACTAATAACAAAGAATTATATAAATCAGTTGGAGAAACTGGTGTTCAAAAGTATGCTGAATATACTAATGGTTATAAAGTAATTAGATATTCTAATACTGCAGAAAATGAAAAGTATCAAGGTAAATATGTTTTATTTGATAGAAAAAATAGAGAAGTATTAGTGTCTCCTAATATTATTATTCCAGTTGGAGAAGATAATCTATTTGGAGAAGTTTCATCTACTAAAGCATTAATTTTATATTCTACTAAAGATAAGAAAGCATTAAATAATGATAATTATCTAGGAAGTAAGATTATTGTTAAGAATAGTTTTGTATATAAATTTTCTGATAAAGATAATACATACTTATATAGTAGTAAAGGTAAAAAACTAGTATCTATTAAGACATCAGATGCTAAAATGATTTATTCTGATGAAACAATAGTATATATTTTAAATGGTAAAGTTAATATAGTAGATCCTACTACTGGAAAAACTAAGAAATATAGACTTAAAGGTGAAGAAAGAATAAATGATTTATCTGGAGATACTATACCTCCATATAGGAATTCACTATATGTTAATAATACTGATAAAGATTATGTAAAAGTAGTTAATGTTAGTGGTAAAACTGTTAAGAAAATTAAAGGTGTAGAAATCAAAGAAGTTACTAAGAATGATAAGACAAATAATGTAATTATTATTGTTAGAAAACTTAATAATAACAATAATAATTTTGGTTTTTATATTGCTAAATAAATTTATTGAAAAATAACAAAAAAACTAGTGTAAAACTAGTTTTTTTTATGGTATAATTTTATTAGTATTGATAATAAGAATAGGGTATCAATTTGGAGGTATTTGTTATGAAGAAGAAAAGAATAGGAAAAGTTATAGCAGCGTCTTTAATAGTAGTTTTAGTAGCTGCTATTTTTGGCATTTTAAAAATATCTAGTATAGATAAATATAAAGGCCTAGTAAAAGTTAATAAAGCTAGTTTAACTAGTATATCTACTAAACTTAGTGCTAATATTAGTGATTTATCTGAAGATAATAATATCGAGGTAAAAGGATATGATGAAGTAGACTATAATATTTCATATAGATTATCTGAAGTACCAGGAGAAAGAGATGTTATTATTAACGCTAAGATAAATGAAAATGATCAATATGCTACTTTTAAAGAAGTAACAGGTACTGATATAACATCAGTTTTATCAGCAGATAGAAAAGAAATAACTATTACTCTTAAGAATCTTCCTTCTAATGAAGAAATTACTAGTAAAGTAACAATGCTTATTGTAAATGCTCCAAAAGGATATACAGTAAGACCTTCAATTAGAATTAAAGAATCTACATCAAATGAATATACTACTGTAGCTGTTAGAGATGTTACTGTTAATACATCAAGTGTACAAGGTACAGTAATTGATGAAGAAGGTAATAGAGTACCAAACATAATAATTGCCCTAAAGAAAAATAATCAAATTATCAAAGAAACTTATACAAATGGTGATGGTATATATACATTAAGTGATATTACTCCAGATACTTATTCAGTAGTAGTTAATGAAGAAAACTATGAAGATTTAGAATTAAATAACTTATATATCGAAGATGGTAATCAATTAAACTTAATTGTAAAAAAAGTTTATCCATATAAGATTGAAACTAATAAATATATTACAAAAGTTGAATTAAATAACTTAGGATCTAAAAAAGATTATTTATATAACGATGTAACACTTGCTAATATACCAGTTAGAAAAGTTAATAACTTACATGGTAAGATTTATTATAAAATAACTGTTCAAAATACTGGAGAAAAAGCGGGTATTATTTCGTCAGTTAAAGATGAATTACCTGAAGGATTAAGCTTTGATGAAAAATTAAACTCTGGTTATGAATTAAAGAATGGAATTATTTATAATAGAAACCTAGAAGGTATAGAACTTGGTGCAGGAGAACAAATATCTGATACATTAGTATTAACTATTGAAAATACTGATATTGCTAAAACATATATCAATAAAGTAAATGCAAGAGGAGAATTATATGAACATGTTGTTTACTTACTTGATGGAAGAACATATAAGACTTTAGATGTTCTAGAAGGTGAAACAATCGATGAACCAACAGTAAGTGCACAAAACTTCTCTGGTTGGTATACAGATGAAACATTAACAAATAAATATAAATTTGAATTGCCAGTAGAAAAAGATTTAATTTTATATGGTGTAACTGCTAAGAAACATACAGTTAAATTTAATGATAAACATCCAGAAACATTAGTAGAAACTCCATATGATGAAAAAGAAGTTGATAATGGTAAACCAGTAACAAAACCTGATACTGATCCTGAAAAAGAAGGATATGACTTCTGTGGATGGACTAAAGATGGTGTAGTATGGGATTTCCATACACCAGTAACAGAAGATTTAACATTAGTATCTAAATACTGTATTAAATCATATAAAGTTGAATTCTATGATAAGAGTGCTTCTAATGGAGCAGAATATGAAAAGATTGGAGACATCTCAAAAGAATATAAGAGTACTCTAAGTAATAGTGAAGCTCCTGATTTATCAAATGCTTGGGTAGGACATAACTTCCTTAGATGGACAACTGATCAAGCAGGTAATACAGAATATAGCTTTAATACTCAAATTAAAGGAAATATTAAATTATATGCTCAATACTCATTACAAAATAGATCATTTATCTTTAATGATGAAAACAGAATAACTGAAAAAACTGTTAATTATGGTGCTACAGTTACTCCAATAGATAATCAAGGAAAGACTGGGCATTCATTTGTTCATTGGTCTTTAGAAGTAAATGGTCAAACACCATTTGACTTTAGTACACCAATTTATCAAACAACAACAGTTTATGCAGTATATCAAATAAATCAATATCATGTAATATTTAATGATACTGATCCATGGACTAATGTAACTGAACAATATGATGATCAAATAGTTAATCATGGTGGAAATGCTATTGAACCAGCAGAACCTCAAAAAGAAGGCCATACATTCTGCGGATGGAAATTAAATGGTAATGATTATAACTTTAGTACACAAGTAACTGATAATATTACTTTAGATTCTTGTTATACAAAGAATAAAGTAACAGTTACATTTATGGATGGAGATCAAATATTTACAACTCAAGATGTTGATTATGGTGATTATGCTAATGATACTACAACTCATCCATCAAAAGAACATAATATATTTACTTATTGGACAGAAGATGGACAAACACCATTTGATTTTGCAAATACACAAATTAAGACTCCAAAAACTTTATATAGTACATATGAAGAGGTTATTGCTCCAACAATTAGTCATACTCCATTATATTGGACAAATGACAAAGTATTAGTAACTATTTCAAGTACAAATCCAAATTATACATTTGTATATAAAGTAGATAATGGAATATATCAAGATTATACTGAACCATTTGAGTTAGATACTAACTCTACAATAGTTGCCAAGTCTATTTATGGAGATGCTGAATCAGTAATAGCTACTCATGAAGTAACTAATATTGATAAATTAAATCCGGTGATTGGAACATTAACAACAACTCCATCATTTAATAGTATTGTTATTGCTGGACCTTTAACAGATAATCAATCTGGTATTAAATCTATTTCAATTTATAATGGAAATGATTTAGTTGGTACAGTTAATGGTACTGCAGTAAATATAGATTTAAGAGACTATACAAAAGAAAAATCTTTAAATTATGTAGTTTCTGGTCTAACTCAAAGTACAGAATATACATTTAGAATAGTAGTAACTGATGGTGCAGGTAATGTAACTGAAACAACTATTACAGAAACAACTACACAACCTGAAATTATATGTCAAATTATATCAGTTAATGGTGTTGATTTAGAAGAAGAAAATTATATAGAATTTCCTTTATTAGCTTCTGCAATAGCAGATACTCATTGTGATAGTAAATGTACAATTCAAATGTTAAAAAATACTAATGAATCTGTAAGTATTTTAAATACACAAGATATAACACTTGATTTAAATGGTAAAACAGTGGCAGGAATTCTTCCTGGATATACTGTTGATAACCAAGGTACATTTACATTAGTAGATCATGCTGATACAACTGGTGGAATTATTAATGGTTCTGGAATAGCAATATTTAATAATGCTAATGCTAAATTTATTATGGGCGAAGGAAGTTCTGATCCAGAAACTACTGGAGCAGGTAGAATGGTATCTACTACAGTTCCATATGTATTTGGTGAAACTTATGGTGTTTATACTGAAAATGGTGCTGAATTTGCATTCTTTGATGGAAAAATAAAAGGTACAAACGCTGTACAAGGTGAAGTAACTGAAACAGAATATTCTTATAATGCTACTTCATCAGATGTAGAAAGTTATGAAGAAGTTACACTTGCTCAATTAATTGAACCAGAAGCAAGACGTAATAAGAGTATTTATTATGGAAATGTTGCTAATGCAGTAACAGAAGCAAAACAAGGTACTTCTACAATTACAAATACACCTGATACTTTACTTGCAGGATTTACTCATGTTGATGAAGTTAATCCATTAAATGCATATTGGGATGCAGAAAGTGGTTATCCATTTATATATGATGAAACTACAAATACATTGACATCAGGTAATTTATATTATGGTTCTATTGCATTTACAAATACTATAATTGATCTAACTGATTATGAAGATGATCAAGTATTAGAATTAACATATAATACAATACCTGGTGCTGATGGAAGAACAGGAACAGTATTTGTTAGAATTTATGAATTAGATGAAAATCTTATTCCAACATCAACATTAAATATAATTTATGTTAATGGAGATTTAAGAGCATATAGATTAACAAAAGGTAAACAATATAAAGTAGATATTAGATATACTCAACCTGTAGGGCTTGTTAAAGCAGAATTTGAAAACAAGAGTGAAGGTGGATATACATTACCAAATTATGATACTTTACCTCAATCTAAACTAGTTATTAGTGATGCTACTCTTCATAAAGAAATAAGAACAACTGATCATTTTAATGAAATAACACCACCAATAAAAACATACGGATTCTATTATGATGAAACAACAAAAACAATAAAATCTAATCACCAATATACTAAATCAATTAATTCTTCAGAAACTGCATTTGGTTACATGGAACTTGATTTGACTGGTAAAGAAGGAGATTATGTTGTATCAACTACAGCTTATGTAGAAACATATAGTAATAATTATAATGGGGCTGCAATTATGTATGTTACCGAAAATGCACCTGAGATATATACTTATTCTGATAGTGGTTCTAACTTAATGTGGTTAAGTACAAATAGAGGAACTTCATCATATGATCTAGAACATTATGTTGGATATGATAGACCATATGCTGGTTTAGGGCCATATAACGCTTCTAGGGCTATTACTGGTGGTAAAAAATATTATTTAAATTTTGCTTTCTTTAAAGAAACAAATAGTGATATTCCTGATCAATCTGAATATGAAGCAAATGGTGTATCAGATCAAATGACTATTACATCTATTAGGGTATATAAAACTAATGGTTCAGAAGATCTTGATTTAGTTCATGATTCTGTAGGAAATGCATTTGATTTTGATAATCCTTTTGTTAGAAGTGGTGTAAATCATTATAGTTTAACACATAATAATACAGATGAATATCACGATTCATATATTAAAATAGATTTAACTGATTCAGCTGTTGATAGAGTTTTACAAGTTGATAGCTATATGTATCCATATAACTACTTATCTGTATATATTACATCAAATAATAGAGGTTTAACTATTGATGATATAAAAACTAGTAGAGATAAAATGCTTCTTTATAAAGATGATATATATACAACAGGTAGTGTTAATATAGCTTCTTATACTCTTTCTCAATATAATCACAGTTTATATAATAATTCGTCTGAAAACTATTATTTACCTAAAGGTAATGTATATTATGTTCACTTTAATGTAAGATTAGGTGCATATTATGCAACATCATTTAAAACTGATGAATATGATTGTAGTGAAACTAACAGTGGATATTGTGGTGCAGGGTTATTTAAAGGATTAAAACTATTAAATGTAGAAGATAGTGTATATTACTATGGTAATACTCCAATAAATGTTGGTACTGTAGATTATGATTCACTTCCAGAGGATACTAATACAATTGATAGTATTAATGCTGCTCAAGCTAATGTTGAATCTCCATTTGTTTCAGGATATGTTTGGAATGATGAACTTGGTTATTATACACTTGAAAAAGAAATTCCATATTATACTGCTGCTGGATTTACAACAACTTTTGATTTAAGAAATGAAACAAGTCCAAAAACTATTCAAGCATCTTATTTATGGGATTCAACTGGAAACCTTGGTTGGAATGATTATTATACAATTGATGAACCTGCTCCAATGATATATAGAAATAATGGTAATTTTACTAGACCAGAGGAATCATACTATATTAGTATTTATTCTAGTCCATATATAACTTTTGAACCAGGACATATATATTATATTTATCATATGGCTTATAGAAATTCTAGAAATCCAATAACTACAGATGGAGTTAGATATGATGAAGTTTCTGGTACAAATACACATGAATATACTAAAGGAGAAAAAATAGTTTCATTTAATGAAGATGTAGATGAAATTCAAATTTTAAGAGATATTCAATTACAAAGTTCAATGGTTGTTGATTATAATAAAGAAACTATATTAGACTTAAATGGTTATACAATTACATCAAGTTTAACTGATAATGTTATTGATAACTATGGTAAATTAACTATTATTGATAGTGATTATCAAAACCAAACTGGTGATAATAAATTACATAAAGGTAAAATAAATAGTAGTGCAGGTAATATTATTAAAAATGAAAAAGATGCAGAATTAGTGATTAAAGACTGCGTACTTGAAGAAAATAGTACTAATAGTTCAAGGACAGCTATTTATAACGAAGGTAAATTAACATTTGTACCAGAATATGATTCTAAAATATATGTTAATGCATATAGTGCATATGGTATACAAAACCAATCATTTGGTACAGTTAGTGAAGATGTTAGTTCACTAGAAATAATAATGAACTATCTTAATCAAGCAGAACAAACTTATAGGGTTTATAGTAGAAATAGTAGTTCAAGATATACAACTATAAATACTGGTTTCTATAATAGAGGCTATGTTAATTTAAAAAGTTTAAGAATTACTGGTAAAAATGGTAGTGGATTCTTTAATGAATATGATGGTGTAGCTGTTCTTAGACAAGCTAATATATCAGTAGATATAAATGCAAAAGATAAGATATATACAGGCGCTATTAATCCATTAAATTATCAATATCAATATACTCAATATAGTAGAACTTATACTAACTCAATCGAGGATTATGGTGTTAAGAATAAAGGTGTTATAACAATTGCAAATGGTTCTAATATTGGACCTAGAGTATATAGTGAAGGTGATATATATGTTACTAATGGTTCTAATTTAGGATACTTAAGAACAACTGGTAAGACATATGTCAATAATGGTTCTCGTATGTCAGATGCAGAGTTTAAAGGTGATACAGTTGTTGATAGTTCTTCAGTATTAAATAGAACAGATAATTATGGTAATTATCAATTAGTTCGTACTAGTAGTGGTAGTGGTACTTCAAGTGAAGTAATTAATAACTATGGAAGTGGTAATTTTGAAGCACATAACGTAGGTTTATATAATCTTAATAACTATGATAATGGTACTATGTTCTTAAATTCTGGAAATGCTAAGCATATTCTTAATGAAGGAAATAGTGTTACATTAAATTCATTTACAATTAATAATACTGGAACTACATATAGTGAAGCAATTATTAACTCTGGTATTATGAATATTGAATATGATAATACTATTATAGATGTTAATGGTGATGCAATTAAAATGATACCTAGAACTACTACAAATTCATTTAGTTATTACCCATATGGTGGTTCTAGAACTACATTTACTGAAACTACATATTATCCGGTTTTATTAAATATTGGTACTGAAAATGATACAACTAGTACAAATGAAATATTTGGTAAAACTCGTGGTATAACAGGGAACTGTTATCAAAGAGCTGAACGTGTAGAAAATGTTTCATCAATTTCTGTTAATATGGGCTCATATTCTACAATTCAAAATGCAGATTATTTAGATAGATATTATTTAGCAGATTTTGATGGTAATGTAGAACCTATAACTCAAGAAAATTATGATCAAACAATGTGTTTTGTTAATTTATATACTGGTACAATTAAATCTACTGATAATCCTAATGATGCATCAAAAGTATTAAGTATTCCAGTATCAAATGCATTAGAAGATAGTTATTCTATATTTAGTAATGGATTATATGTATATCCAAAACAATATGCTATAGATAACAATAATACTGCTAATATGGCTAAAATAGGTGATACTTATTATATTTCGGTAAAGGATGCAATAGATAGTATTACTACAAGTGATCCTGTAACAATTGATGTATTATTCTATACTGATGTATCTAAAGTTGAAATTCCTGAAGGTAAAAACATTACATTAAACTTTGTTGGTTCTAAAACATATTTATATTCTAATTCAGGTGCATTTAAAAATAATGGTACATTAAAACTTCAAGCTACTGGTGAAGTATTATCTGCTGGTAAATATGCTATTGAGAATAATAGTAACTTAGTAATTGATAGTGGTACTTATTCAAATCTATGGGATACAAGTTATAAGAAAGAATCTGCTATTGTTAATAATAAAGGAACTGCTACTATTAATGGTGGTACATTTAATCAATTAGATACATATAATACAGCAAACTTAACAATAAATGATGGAAGCTTTATTGGTGCTATGTTATATGGTGCTGGTAATAGTTCTATTACTAATGTTAAGGGTGGATACTTTAATAATCTAAATGCAGTATCAACTTATTTAGAATATAGAGTATCAAATGATAAGTTTAATACAAATGGTGGATGGAGACATCTATTTGAGTTAAATAATGGAGCAACTGGTATTATTGATGGATTAAATACAGATAATGATAGTAGATATGATTTCTTTAGACCTATAGCTCATGTTAATAATGCAACATTACAATTAAAGAGTGGTAAGATAGGATATCCTTCAGCATATTATCCAGTTCCTTATATTGTTGCTGTAAATCATAGTAACGTTATAGTGGATGATGGAGAATATAATAATGTATTCTTTGGTATTAAAGGATCTCATTTACAAATAAATGGAGGATCATTAACTTCATATGCTGATAGTAATGATGGAAATAGATTAGATTTAATCTATATGTATGGGGAAACTCCAACAGCAGATATTACTGGTGGTAATTTAGTATCTAAAGAAAATGTAATTGGATTATCTAGATTTACAAAGGATACAACTGATCCTGAAGAAATTTATTCATATAAGATAAATATTGGTATTAAAGGTGATAGAGATAATAATAACGATATTATTTGTTCAAAGACTAGTCCAAGTTTAGTAGCAGAAAAATATCCAGTTACTAAATATGGTACAGGATCTGGTGCTGGATTCTTTGGATTCTATGACGGAATATTTAAAGGAAAGACTTCTGCATTAGATATTAGTATTGATGAAATAGAAGAAGATTATGAAGTTATTTCAAATACTGAAGGTTCTTATAATGTCAAGTATTTAGATCAATTAGATTTAGTAAAGAATAATACTACAGGTGAAATTTATCAAACATTCCAAAAAGCCTTTAGAGAGGCTACAATTGGTGATGAATTAGAAACACTTAGAGATTATACAAATACAACAGGTACAGCTAAAATAGTAATTCCTGATACTTCTAATTTCACATTAAAGATTAAACATTTAATAACAGTTAATAACTCTGAATTTATTGAAAATAATGGTAATGCTATATTTGAAGGTGCTGGTGGTAGCTTTAATGTTCCAGTATCAAGTAATGTATTTATAAATAATGCAAATTTAACTTTAAATGATGTTATTATTAGTAACTTAAAGGCAACTGGTGCTAAACCTGAATTAATTAAGAATAATCAAGGTGCAGTACTTAATATTAATGGTTCTAAAATAACTACATTACAACATCATATTATTAGTAACTTAGGAACATTAAATATAGATAAAACAGGAACAAACTCTTGTTATAATTCAACAAGATTTATTGCCGACTATACTTCTGGATTATCTTCAAATCCTGTATTAATCTATAATTCATCAACAGGAATTGCAAATATTAATTATATGGTTATGAAGTCTGCTTATTATACTAAATTAATTGAAAATTATGGACAAATAACTATTAATAATTCTGTAATTGATCAAACTGATACTAGAGGAAGAGTGGAAACCGGATCGTGGGATATTAGAGATAATTCTGGAATAATTGAAAGTAATGGAACAATAGAAATAGACAATAGCAAAATTGTATTTGCACCAAATAGTGTAATAAATAACTATAGTAACATATATAATGATTATAGGTTTTATCAAAATGCATACTTTAAGTTAGAAGATGGTTCAAGTCTTATATTAAAAAATAATGTAATTGAAACATATTTCATAGGTCTTATATATGTAAATAAACCTTGGCATTATAGTGATATTCCAACAAATATTACAATAGAAGATACAACATATCATAGTCAATCCTTTGGTATTATTGCAAATGATAATGTAAATATTAATCTTAAAAATAATACATTTAATATAAGGGATTCTATTATTGATGGTGAGAGAGAATATGATTATGGTAGATATGATAATAAATTAACATTCTATGATCCGGCTGAATCATCAAATCATAATTATAAAATTAATATTGAAGGAGGCACATATAATATAGAAGGGTATATTAAACCACTTTCTGGAAGCTATAGTCCTATATCTATGGTATATTCTATAAGTTGTGAAAATAATATTATGGATAATGTTGTGACTACTGGTAGTGTTAGTGCAAATGATATTTATTTTACTAGTTCGTATTCTACTACAATATTAAATTCTGATACATTAACTTTAAAAGACACATCAATCTATGTTACTCCACCAACATCTATATCAAATGATGGTATATATGTATGTTTATATCCAAGAACAAAGGTTGGAGATACTTATTGTGATTATAAGTATTCTTCAAATCCTGTTGCTTCTCTTAGTCCTAACTATATTGTAAAAGAAATAGGAGCAATTAATAACTTTGGTACAATCAATGTAATTAATTCTACAGTAACTACTTCAAACACAATGCCTGCAATAAGTGTGTTTGGAAATAATGCAGTTATTAATATTGGTGAAAAAGATGACTTAAATAATATTGATTCACCAATTATTAGTTCTGGTTCATATAATATACCTATTAAATTCTATAATGAAAAAGGTAGTGTAAATTTATATGATGGAAGAATTAATTCAAATAATAAGATATATATTAATAATGATGAGACAGATCTTGATTCACACTTTACTGATAAAGAAAATGGGTATATCATTTCAAGTACAAGTAAATTAAGATATTTATCAAAAGAAAAGCTTATAAAGAATATTACACAAGATATTAGTTATGATAATATTCAAGAGGCTATTAATGCAGCAAATAATAATGATACTCTTCAAATGTTATCTGGAACAGTTAGAATAAATGCATTAGATGATGTATCAATTAGTGGTAAGAATTTAACTTTAGATGCTAATTGTAAAATAATAGGAAATAGATTTAGTCTTGTTAATGGTGCTAATTTAACATTAAATTCTTCTGCTTGTGATTCTAATGATAATGCAACAGAGTTTAATATTAGTAAAATAGATCTTTATGATACTTCTACATTAACTACTAATGATGGTAGGGGATTAATTGAAACTCATGATAATTCTATAGCAACTGTTAAAGAAAGAGCTAGTTATAATGTCATTGGTAGAGATAATTCAACAATTAATGCACAAAATAATGCTTCTGGAATTCAAAATATTGTATCTGGTATTACTTATGACAATTCTATATTAAATTTATCAAATAGTAATGTAGAGGCAGTTAGATCTAATGGTGAATCAACAATAAATAATAGTGATAGTACTGTTTCACAAATATATTTAAATGATGATTCTAATTATTCTGATTCATGTACAAATAATAGCACATTGGTAGTAAGAAGAATGGAAAACGATTCAAATAGTTTACTTAATATATCATGTGGTACACATTGGGATTTTAGAAATAATAAATCTGCTAAAATTACTGGTGGTATATTTACATCTGGAAGTCGAAGCTATGGACCTCTTGAAATAGTTGATGGAAGCTTTACTAATTTAGTAATTTATAATTCGACTGCAGATATTAAAGATGGTTATTTTGAAAATGTTATGGTTATTAATAATTCTTTATCTAGTAGAATTGAGGTTAATATTTCTGGTGGAACTTTTGTTTCTCAAAACACAGATTATGGTTCTGCATTAATGATTAAAGCAGATGATGATTGTTCAATGGAAAATACAGTGGTAAATGTTTCTGGAGGAACAATTGATCTTATTAATGGATATGGTGGTTCTTCTATTATTAATGTAACTGGAGGAACAATTAATAGCTTTACTATTGGTAGTAGCAGATCTGTTAGAGGAAATATAACAGGTGGTACATTTAACTATATTCATAATAAATCTTCATCAAGTATTATAAATATTGGTCTTAAAGATGGTTTAGTTAGTACTACTAGTCCTGCAATAACAAATACTACTAATTCAGGTATTAATAATGAAAAAGGAACTATTAATTTCTATGATGGTATTGTTACTGGTATCAGTAATCGTGGTGCTATTTATGGTAGAATAAATGAAGTTGAGGACAATTATAAGATAGAAGTCGTTGATAATGGTGATGATACTGAAACTGCATATTTAACTGTAATAACTGAAAGTGATTCTAAGATTGCAATGGTAAATGGTATTAACTATAAATCATTACAACAAGCAGTTAATAAGTCAGTTCAAAACTGTACTCAAGGAAGTACTTGTCCAAATATTTATATTTATCATAATATTGAATTAGATGCTAATTTAACAATTACTAGTGGATATTCCGTTAATATTATTTCTAATGGATTTAGTATTAGTACTAATGGAGTTACTGTTGATCCAAACATAACTGTTGACGGTCAACCATTCCTAGATGAAAGTCTAGGAGGAAACATCTTAAATAGTGTAAGAGGTATGCTTGGACTTGGTGAAAGTGGAACTTCAGTATTAGTTTATGAAATGGCTGATGGTTCAGCATTAAGTTCTGAAAATCATTATAGATTATACAAATTTGATGGTAGTGACTATGACTTAGTTACTATGGAAAAAGGCGATGAAGTTGCAAGATATAATCCTGGTAAAGGTTTAACTAATATGAAACCTATAAAAGGTAGATTATATTTAACTAACCTTGATCCTGGAGATTATAAAGTTTCAGATGATAATAATAGTGAAGTAACATTTACTATTAATGCAGATGGAACATTAAGTGGACATGTAAAAGAATATGTTCCAAGTAATAGTAAAATTGAATCAACTGGTGAAGCAAAATTATTAATTTCTATTCAAACTGGAATAAGAAAAATCAATTACATGTTAATAGCAATTTCTCTAATTGCAGTATTATCTGTAATGTTCGTCTTAAAAAGAAAAAGTCAAAATAAAAATCTAGCGTAATAGCTAGATTTTTATTATGAAATAAAGTATAATAAAGTTTAAAGGATGGTGATAATCATGAGAAATCTTTTGCCTGCAGATACTTATATTGTAGTTAATAAAACTATATTAAATGATAATGACAGAAAGATTTTAACTATGCTTTATCAACCAATCATAGGTAGTATAAGTACTAACCTATATAATACTTTATGTTTAAACTTAGATAAAAATGAATTTATGAGTGATGAATTTACTCATCATTCTTTAATGGTTAATAATAAAATTAATCTAGAAGATATATTAGAAGCTAGAGAAAAATTAGAGGGTATAGGTCTTCTTAAAACATTTGTAAAAGAAAAAGAAGATTCTAATTCTTATGTATATGAATTATTTTCTCCACTTAGTGCAAGTGAATTCTTTTCTCATCCAATATTAAACATTGTTTTATATAATAATGTTGGTAAAAAAGAATATGAAAGATTAGTTTTATATTTTAAAGTACCTAGAGTAAATCTTAGTGAATATGAAGATATAACTAAGAGTTTTGATGATGTTTATTCATCTGTTCCATCTTCTTCTTTTATTAATAATTTAATAGATGTTCAAGAAGTTTCAAAGAATGGTATTAGATTAAACTATAACTTTGATTATGATTTATTAATTAGTTCATTTCCTAAAGAAACTATTAATGAAAAGTCATTTAATAAAGAAAACAGAGAATTAATAGAGTATCTATCATATATATATAACTTAGATACTTTAGAGATAAAAGATTTAATTATTAGTTCACTTAATGATAAATTAATGATAGATAAAGTTAGTTTAAGAAAGAATGCTAGAAACTATTATCAATACCAAAATAATGGTAAATTACCAACATTAATTTATCAAAATCAACCAGAATATTTAAGAAGTCCTGAAGGAAAAGATAGTAAGAGAGCTAAAATGGTTTATACATTTGAAACTACATCTCCTTATAACTTCTTAAAGAGCAAATATAATGGTTCTAAACCAACATCTAGAGATCTTAAGTTAATAGAAGACTTAATGGTAGATGTAGGATTAAAACCAGGTGTAGTTAATGTATTAATTGATTATGCTTTAAGAGTTAATAATAATAAACTTAATAAAGCATTTATAGAAACTATTGCAGGTCAATGGAAGAGACTTAATATTGAAACTGCTGATGCTGCAATGAATCAAGCATCAAAAGAGAGTAAGAGTAAAAAAGTAAAAGAAACTATTTATAAGAAAAAAGAAGTAAATTTACCTGAATGGTTTAATAAAGAAAATACTAAAGAAGAAATTAGTAAAGATGAAGAGGATGAAGTTAAAAAACTATTAGAAGACTTTTCATAGAGGTGTTATATGAAAGATATAAAAGATGCAAATATTAAAACTAAAAAGATTAATTTAGAAGCAGAATATCTAAAAGCTAAAAAAGATCCTAACTTTGTTAAGATTATTACTAGTTTAGATATAGATGATAAAGAATTAATGAAATATACTTCTAAGTTAATGCAATGCGCTAATGAATTAGATAACTATGGTCATAAAGAAGATAAATCATATTCATATAATGAGGTTCCTGGGTTTATATTAAATCCATATGTAGTAGATGGAATACTTAATTTTAAATATGTTGCATGTAAAGAAAAAGAAGAAGAATTACAAAATGCAGAATATTTAAAGAATGGATATAGATTTGAAGTTTCTAAAGATATTAGAAATGCAAAAATGAAAGATATATATACTAATGATAAGAATAGAGTACCTCTTATTAAATATATAACTAGTTTTATTAAAGATTATAAAGCTGGTAAAAAAGTTAAAGGTTTATATTTAAGTGGTAACTTTGGAACAGGTAAATCATATATTATATCTGCTATGCTTAATGAACTTGTAAAAGATGGATATAAAGTAGCTATGATATATTATCCTGAGTTTTTAAGAATACTTAAATCTTCATTTAAAACTGATTTTGATGAAGAATATGATTATGCTAGAAAAGTAGATTTATTACTACTTGATGATATAGGAGCAGAAAATATTAC
The DNA here is from genome assembly GCA_947303895.1 of uncultured Bacillota bacterium. Taxonomy (GTDB): domain Bacteria; phylum Bacillota_I; class Bacilli_A; order RF39; family UBA660; genus RUG13038. Next base: position 20,075 of record CAMYZQ010000011.1, read on the forward strand.
ATCTTGGTCTAGAGATGAAATATTAGGGCCTATTCTTCAATATAGAATGGATAATAATCTACCAACATTTTTTACATCAAATTTAAATCTAAATGAATTAGAAATTCATTTATCAGAAAGTAAAAATGAAGTAGATAAATTAAAAGCAAAAAGAATAATAGAACGTATTAAATATTTATCAAATGAACTAACATTAATTAGTGAAAATAAAAGAAAATAGCTAATATTTTTAGGGTGGGTTTATGAGTAAAATAAATGAGTTTATTAATCTTTTATTTGATGACAAGATAACTAATATAGCATGTACAAAGGAAAACCTTTGAGAGAGTAGAAGGTATTATTAAAACATACAAATTATAGAGGAATTAACATGAGTGAGATTAACAATATAACAGAATTATTAAATAGCCAAGAATCTGAAGAAGCAATAGATGCGTTGTTTAAAAAGCATGAAAATGATTTTTTTACAAAAAAAGATGTTAGAGTGAAATTTGGTTCAAATTTAAAATCTGCTATCTTATTAGATTATTTTAAAAATACTGAAGAAGTATCCAAAAGAGCAATGATAAGAAAAATGATGGATGCATCTATTTTTGAAGAATACTATAAAAAAGTAATCTTTTTTATGAATGCTTATTGTTCTAGAGTAGGAGATAGAATAGGAAGCTTTGTTAACGAACAATCCACAGATTTATATTCATATAAATCAGATAAGTATTATAAAGATATAAAAGATAAAGAAGATGTTATTATTAAAATTGTAAAAAGAGAAAGTGGTATTTTAAAATTTAGTGAAATACTTAGTGGAGATTATGTAAAAAGTAAGAATTTTGATGGGTACCTTTTAACAGAAGATGAAATTTCGAAGATAAGTTTTGTTAAAATGATTCCTACAATAACAAACTATATTCATGAAAAATATGATGACCAATATGATGGAAGAATTTATTTGCCATATGGAGATATAAAAGAAGAAGCCTTGAGAAAACTTGCATTTAGAACATCAAATTATAATGCTTCCTACAAAATATTATTTGATGATGATGTAATAATTTTATATGAAAATGGAGAATTTAGATTTTTGCATTATGGATTTAATGAAATAGTAGAATTAATAGAATTATGTGTTCTTAAGTATCATGCTGTTGGAATTGAAAATGAAGAAAAAGATGAAACTTTAAAAGAATATTGTGGTGGTATAGATTATACAGAAATTCCACTATGGGAAATGGATCCGGAGACATTTGAATTAATGGTAATATATGCTTTTGAAGAGATTACTGGTAGTCTTTGTAAATGTTCATATAAATTTACACAAAGAATGATTAATGAAGCAAAAGAAGAAATAGGTAAATATAAAAGACTGTCATTAAGATTTAGATTATAAATATTTATTTACAAATAATTATAATAGATGTATAATTAAATAAATCAATGAGGAAAGACAACATTTATATATTTGATTTATAGAGAGTTATCGGTTGGTGTAAGATAATATGATGTATATAAATTACTACTTTCTAAGAGGATTAATAAATCCCGGTTTAAAGCCGTTATTTAAATTAAGTATAATTAAGGATGGTACCGCATAGACTTTGCTCCTTGGCAGGGTTTATGTGGTTTTTTAATTATTATTGGGGGAATTACTATGGAAATAATGGATAGAATACAAAATGATTTGTTTACTGGAAGTAATTATACTGCTAATTATCTTTATGAATTTAATTCTAGTGAAACAGGAAAAGTAAAATCTATTAAAGAGATGTTTAAATATGATTATGATTATTTAGAAATCTTCTTAGATAGAACTGTTTTTAAAAGAATTGCTAAAGATATTGATGGTCTTCCATATGCTGAAAGAATTACTCAAATTAGAATGAATCTAATAGAGTATTTAGCTAGAAAATATGGAATTAGGGAAAAATTAATAATTACATTAGGTGATTTAGCTGATCCTTTAATGGAAGTAGCATATAATTATGGAAAACTAGGATTTAGAATTCATGCATTTTTAGATGAAGTTGAATCTGTAAGCACACAACAAGTATTAAATGATATGTTTACAGTTCCAACATTGAACATGAGAGGATACACGTCAAGACCATTACTAACAAGTAAGACGACGGATGACAAAGATATGATTTTTGAGAAAATTGAATCACAAACTAAAGTATTAGAAATAAATAGAAAATTTAATCTAGGAAAAAGAAAGGGAAAAAGAAAATGATTAATTTTAAAGAAGATGAATATATTTCACATTTAAATCATAGTTGTGCACATATGCTTGCACAAGCTATAAAGCATTTATATCCAAATGCTAAATTTTGGGTTGGACCTGTAATTGAAGAAGGGTTCTACTATGATATTGACTTAGGAGACGATGTAATATCAATTGATGATTTACCAGCTATAGAAAAAGAAATGAAAAAGCTTGCTAAAGATGGTAAAAGAATAGTTAGAAGAGAATTATCTAGAGAAGAAGCATTAGATTTCTTTAAAGATGATGAATACAAATTAGATTTAATAAATAATATGCCAGATGATACTGTTATTACTGCATATTCTCAAGGTGACTTTACTGATCTATGTAGAGGTGGACACGTTGATACTTTAAAAGAATGTAAATATTTTAAATTAACTAAAGTATCAGGTGCTTACTGGAAAGGTGACTCTAATAATAAAGTATTAACTAGAATTTATGGATTTTGTTTACCAACAGAAGAAGAACTTAATGCTCATTTAGCTGAACTTGAAGAAGCTAAAGAAAGAGATCATAGAAAAATAGGTAAAGATCTTGGAATTTATATGATGAGTGAACTAGTTGGTAGAGGACTTCCAATGTATTTACCTAATGGTTTCATTATGTGGAATGAATTAGAAACTTATATTAGAAATAAAGAAATTAAAAGAGGATATAAGCATGTTCAAACTCCACCTTTAGGAAACGTTAACTTATATAAAACAAGTGGACACTTAGATCATTATAAGGATGCTATGTTCCCAATAATGCAAGTAGAAGATGAAGAATATGTTCTTAGACCAATGAACTGTCCTCATCACATGGTTATTTATGGTAATGATATACATTCTTATAGAGATTTACCTTTAAGAATAGCAGAAATTGCAAGAGATTGTAGATATGAAGCATCAGGTTCTTTAAAGGGTATTGAAAGAGTTAGATCTTTCTGTCAAAATGATTCACATATATTCTGTACATTAGAACAAGTTGAATCTGAATTTAAAGGCGTAGTAGATTTAATACTTGAATGCTATAAAGAATTAGGTATTGAAAACTATAGATTTGAATTATCTTTAAGAGATCCTGAAGATAAAGTAAAATATCATCCAGATGATGAAATGTGGAATAAAGCTGAAGATATGCTTAGAACAGTTTTAAATGATTTAGGTATAGATTATGTTGAAAAGATTGGTGAAGCAGCTTTCTACGGACCAAAATTAGATGTTCAAGTTAAACCTGCAGTAGGTAATGAAATTACATTATCAACTTGTCAATTAGACTTCTGTTTACCAGCTAAATTTGATTTATCTTATATAGATTCTGATGGTTCTAAGAAAACTCCAGTAGTTTTACATAGAGCGGTATTTGGATCAATTGATAGATTCATTGCTTACTACTTAGAAGAAACTAAAGGAATACTTCCTTTATGGCTTTCTCCAGTACAAGTAAACATAGTTCCTGTTAATATGGAATATCATACTAACTATGCTAAACAAGTTTATGAAGAATTAAAAGCAAATGATATTAGATGTGAACTTGACTTAAGAGATGAAAAAATGAATTATAAACTTAGAGAGTCAATTATTCATAAATATCCAATAACTTTAATACTAGGAGATAAAGAAAAGGATAATGAAAATATCTCTTATAGAAGATATGGTTCTGAAGAAACAATTACAGTTTCTAAAGATGACTTTATTACACTAGTTTTAAATGAAATTAAAAGCAAAAAAAGTATTTAAAATACTTTTTTTTTATGCTATAATTTTATTATAGTCTAATAGTATAGGAAGGTAGGGTATTTTATGAAAAAGTTAAAGAAAAATAAGTATATTCCATTTAAGAAAACTATTATACCAGTATTATCTATTTTGATGATAATTGTAGCTGTATTAATAATTGTTTATACTTTAGATTTAAAGAAATTTTATTCTAAACAAACTAAGTATGATGATACATATATGATGAAGGTAACATACTTAATAGGTGATAGAGATAAATTAGATGAGAATGCTACTATCGATAGTACTGTTTATGAAAAACCTGAAACTATTTTATATCACGTATCACATATAGTTCCTCTTACAAAGAAGAATGATTATCTATATGTTGATTTAGGTAAGTTTACAAATAAAGAACTTCTTAATCATGTAAGTGATGTAATATATGCAAATAATAACTGGAATGGTGAAGTAATTGAAGGTTGTTCTTATGATAAAGATACTAAAACTTTAAAAGTTCCATATAGTTATTTTGAAAACTTAACAGAAGACAATCAAGTACCAATTCAAGCTGAAATAGAAACACTACTAACTAAGAAAGAAATAGACAGTTTAAAAACAGATTATTCAGTTAAAAATTTAGTAACTAAAGATAAAACTGCTAAGAATGAATTATTAGATTTACATACAAAATTATCTTTAGCAAATTATACTTTTGGAAATATATCTGAAGATAATTTAAAAGTATATTTAAATGGTTCTGATGATGAATTAAATCAAGAAGCATATGGCTTTGATTATAAAACTAAATCATTAGTTATATATATGCCTGCAGCATTAATTAATAAAGTAGATATTAAGTTAGGTCATAATATAATTAAAAATGTATTAGCTGCTCCTTTAGATGATGAAGGTAAGTCTCATGCATATAAATTAACAAGAAGACCAACTGAATTAATTAATGATTCTACGCAAGATTATAAAACTGGTGCTTATACTGCACAAAGTGGAATAAGTAATAGAACTATTATGTATTGTATTTCTGGTACAACAACTAATTCGTATACTTTGAATGGATATCCTTTATGTATGTATGCTAATGACTCTGCTAGAAGTAGAACAGCTAATGATGATGTATTTACTTATAATAAAGCATATAGATCAGTTTCAGCTTTAGCTAACAAATATAGTGAAGTATGGCCATATATGATAAATGCTGGATATGCTAGTACTAGTGCTGCTTCTGGTATTGAATATTTACCATTTGAAAATCCTGATGAATATATATTAATGCAATGTATTCATACTGGAGTACAAAAAGCAGAAAGTCAAGCATTACAAGTTTATATAGATATTGCTCAAGATCATTCAGCAGATAATTATTTAATAATTAGAGCTATGACAGTTACAACTTCTGGTAATGAAGGAGGTTGGGGTGGTCAATCTGGTGAAGCTTATTTTAGAGTATACTGGGAAGATGAATCTGGTGGTCTAAGAGTAAGAAAAACTGATGACTATGGAAATGCAATTAAGGGATTAAGAATGTATGCTGTTCCACTAAATGGAGGAACTGCTATTGGTCCTATAGCTACTGATGCTAATGGATATGCAACATTTGAAAATCTTAATCTACAAACAAAATATAAATTCTATGAAGATTGCTCTTCATCAATTGATTATAGTGGACACACTAATACAACACTAGCAAATCAAAATATATCTTGTGTATATCCATCAACTAATCCATTAGATAATAATGGTGCTGGTTATACTCCAACTAAAGATTACGATACTGCAACTCCTATTTCAATGGAAAACATTAGATTAAGAGATTGTATAACTGTTCATAAAACAAAAGGAACAGATAATAGAAATGAATCTGGTGTACAATTACAATTAACTGTACCTGCTAATGTATGTAGTTTATTTAATTCTACATATACATCATCTATTGTATCTACTAATTCAAATGGTATTGCTACATTTACACATTTAGGAAGTTGTAATGGTAACGGTACTGTTAAAGTTACAGATACAACACAAGCTTCTTCTGTAATAGGAGATAATCCTAGATCAGTAAGCTTTGTTAAATCTCAAATTAAATCTAAAGTAAATGGATTTAATTATAGAGGTATAACATATAATACAGGTGATGTAATACCTGCAATGACAAATAGTGATTTTGTTTCTAATGAAGCTGCTGGAAGAGTAGAGGAAGTATGTCCTACTACTAATCAAGTTGAAATAAGAGATAAAGATTATACTATTATGTGGACTAAGAAAGATATGTCTATTAATGGTGGACAAACATTAAGTAATGTAACATTTAATGTTAGTCTTGGTTCAACACCAGTTAGAGTATTAACTACTAAAGAGAATTATACTGATACTAATAACGTAACTAAATTATGCTATAAATATACAACTAATACAGGAAGTAATACTACAACTGATTTAAAATCTGATGGTAATGGTGAAGTATGTATTTTTAACTTACCAAAAGCAGGTGATAATTATACTGTTACTGAAAAAACAACTAATGTTTATTCACATAGTCCAATAACAGTAACATCAACTGAAAATTATACTAATAATAATTATGCTAACTATGAATATATAATTGACTTTAACAAGAAAGAACTAAATGGAACAGGAACATCTAATTCAAATGGTAACTTAGCAGGAGCTAAATTTACTGTTAAAGATTCAAGAGGAAATACAGTTAGAACTAAGATTAATAAAGAAACTAGATTTGATAATAGAAATCCTCAGGTTTCTAGATCATGTTATGTAGTTGATTTAATTAATGCATCTAATAATACTAATTCAGAGTTTGTTTCTGATAGTGATGGATATGTATGTATTGCAGGTGTTAATAAATCAGAAAACTATACTATTACAGAAATAGATCCTGCAACTTATTATGGATATGCTAATAGTAGATCAATTACTGAAGAATCTAAATTAACATTTAATACAACTAATCCAAATCCAAAAATAATTTATCAATGTCCAACTGAAGTTAAGATAACTAAGACAACTACAGAATTAAGTAATGCTTCTAATGATTATAAAAAGGTTATTTATGCTGAACTTCAAAAGTTAACATTTAATATTTTAGATAGTAATGGAAATGTATTAACATTTAAATGGAATAGTACTACTAAACATTATGAATATCAAAAAGCTATTAATGATTTAAAAGGTACTAATGATGCAGGAGATGCTTCTATTAGACTTTTAAATGGAGTAGATGTTAATAATACTTCACTTGCAAATATGAATCTAGATATTCTAGTTAATTATTTACCTGAAGGAACTTATACATTAAGAGAAGTTAGTTCAATTAATTGTGGCGCTACATCTAGTAGTCCTGCTAATGGAAGTAACTGTGCTTGTGATAATAATACTCCAAATAATAATGGTTCAACTAGTGAAGAAACAGCATGTTCTAATATGGGATATGCACATGTTCCAGATATTACATTTACAGTTAGAGACACTAATACAGGTGCATC
>CAMYZQ010000012.1 GCA_947303895.1 uncultured Bacillota bacterium
TCAGTTATTTCAGATGCATCTTCTACTAGCTCTCCGCCTTCTTTATCAGTATACCAACCAATAAAGTCTTCATGTGTATCACTTATATCCCATAAATCAGGATATTCTGTTTGCCATGAATCATATACCCAATCAGCATATGAATATGTAACATTATTAACGCTTCTTATAACAGTATCAGTATTATAAGTTACTGTTTGTCCTGGAGAATATATTTCTCCATTAACAGTATAGTATTGTAATCCATATTCTCTTACTACTTCAAATGCATTTATAGATTCCCTTAATGGGTCAAATGCTAATTCGAATGAATCAGAAGGTTTTTCATAGTCTATAGGTAATTCTTCCGAAGAACCTTTCTCAACTACATTAATATCACCATCAAAGTCTACAATTACATTTTCATTTGGATTATATTCTGTAAATGTACCATAAACTGTTTGATTATAAAGATTATCTAATCCATGTAAATCTAAAGTATTGAAGTCTATCTTATCATCTAAATACCAACCAGTAAATAAGTATCCTTCCTTAACTGGATCTACTATTTCAGGATTGTAAGTAATAACTGGATCTCCAAATAATGAATTAACTACTGTATCTTCATTAATTATTACTTTATCACCCTTATGGTAAATCTTTCCATTAACTGAATAATCATTACCAAGATAATGTATTAATCCAAGTTCACCAATTATTTCAGTACCATCATCATATACATCTAGTCTAAATGGAACTGCTTCTGTGTATTCATCATTTAACGTAATTTCAGTATCCTTAGGAACATCCATTACAACTTGGTTACCATCTAAGTAATTGATTGTTAAATTGTAATATACATCATCCCATTGAACTTTCTTGTAATGACCATATACAGTGATATCCTCTTCACCAGAATAATTAAATATTTGTTCTCCATTCTTTCTACTAGAGAACCAACCAATAAATTTATATTGTGGATTATATCCATCAAAGTAACTAGAAGCTACATCATCTGGAATTACATCGCTTAGTGCGACTGGAGTGATAACTCCAGGACCACTATAGTGAACTTCAATATATGTATCAGCTCCATCTGGATAATAGTAATCACCAGCATTATATGTTTCTCCATTAATTACATAATGAGAAATATATCTAATTTTTTCTACATCAAGTGTATTATAAACTTTATTATAAGCATCATCTTTTTCGCCATTAGCTACTTCATAAACATGTGCTACAATTTCATATTCAGAATCTTCAAGATATATACTTGAACCATCTTCACAGTTTTCTGTTCTACCGCTTGAATATGTACAAATTGGATCATTATTTCTTACCCAATGAGCATAAACTGTAATATCTCTATCTTCAGTTATTCTATATAATCTAGTACCACCTTGAGGTTCAGTATACCAACCTATGAAGTCATATCCTGGATAGATATATTCATTTGGTGTTGGTAATTCATAATAAGCAGAATAGTTTCCTGAGAATATTGGTTCGAAATCTGCACTACCATAGAAGTCAACAGTATAAGTTGTTCCATAGTCTTTCGATCCACCATTTGATATATAACCATGCCATCCAACTATTTCTTTTTCTACTGGTATAAAGATACTCTCATCATTTGTATTTGTACCATTTTGGTAGACAAGGTGAATTTTATGATTACCATCAAATGAAATATTAGTTCTAATACCATTTGTATTAACGGTATCACCATATTTATATTTTCCTTCATATATTAAATTATAATCATTAGAACCATCATAATAATATACATTAGCAGCTTTACCTTCAAAGTAAGAATATAATGTAATATTTGCTTTATCGCTATATTCATAACCACCAGCAAATCTTGAACCAACGCCATCCTCACCAGTATACCAACCAGCAAATGTAGTTTCTTCAGTTGCATTTAATGTAGGTAATGTAACTGGAGTAATTGTTTCAGGTTCATAATAACTAGTAATATATAAGTTTTCATATACACTAATACTATCTCCAACATTGTGATCTTCTGGTTCGTCATAACTTTCTGCATCTACTTTATAACCAGCAAATGTACCAGTTTGATGAACTTTATAAGTATTAGTTTCATTACCATTTACTAATGTTACTGTTGCAACGTCCTTATCTACATCACTACCAGCAGGTAATGTATAGTTATATCCTTCACTAAATGTACCTACAAGTACACCATCTAAGAATACGCTATATTCATTATCATCTAATAAATATCCATATACTTCTCCAGTAGTTAATCCGTTTTCCTTATAGTCTTTGTAACTACGAAGACCTACGCCTTGACCATTCTCCTCTGAGAACCAACCACCAAATTTAGCAGCATCATCAGGTACTTCAAATGTATTATCTTCATCTTCATATGTAACTCCATTAAATGTTCTATCTACATATGTATCAGAATAAACATAGAATGATTGACCTGGAGTATATGTTCTATTATCGATATTATAATTTACTACTTTTCTATATACATAGAAGTTTTGGTTAAATGATTCTTCCCATGTATCCCAGGAACCCATCATATCATCATACCAACCAGCAGTATAATGGAATGTTATGTTTTCATACTCACCCTTAATAGTTTCAGGTACAGTTACTTGAGTACCACATGCAACAACTACTATCTCACCATCACTATATGTAATAGTACAATAATCTTCATTTGTAGTCCAAATAGCATATAATGTTATATCTTCCTCTCCATCATATGAAGTATAGTAATTATAACTTCCATATGTATCTGGATCTTGTGAATCAGCCCAACCACTAAAGTCATATTTATCCTTAGTTGGATTTGCAGGGAATACTGCTGGACTAATTGTTTTTATAAATGCTGGTTCAATGACTGTATCTTCAGTCATTACTACACTATCACCAGCTTTATGTAGTTCACCATCTACTAACCAACCATTTGGAGTAAATGTTGCAACTACATTACTTGTTGTATCTGCTTTACCATTTAAGTATTTAAATGTAACTGTAGATACATTTTCAGGATTCTTAGTTACTTCATTTTCAGGTAATACATATGGTCCTACTTTCTTAGTCCAATTAGCATATAAAGTAATTACACTAGTACCATTATATGTATTATATCTAGTACCCTCACCATTAGGTTCAGTATACCAACCTTCAATTACATAACCAGCCTTTATTACATCTTTTGGATATTCAACGTTTAGATATGTATCTTCATAATCATATCTTAAATGTATATCACTATTAACTGTATAAGTATCGTTAGTATCATAGTGGTTCCATGGACTATATCCAGTAGTACTTATTCCATATCCTTTACCAACAGGTTTCTTCTTAACATAAGCAGTTATATCACTACCACCATTTTCAGGTTTAAATGTTACTTTAGCACTGTTAATAACAGCCTTTGTTTGATTATTTTCTGGAATAGTAAATATAGTTCCAGCTGCTACTGACTCTTTTTCACCATCTGGATAATAGATAGTATAAGGTGTAGGAGCAACTCTTAAATCGATAACATCTTTTGGAACATCAATTACTGGTTTAGTACCAATTGTATCACCCCAAGTATAATGACTAGTTCCAACTCTACCAGGATCTACAAGTGCCACAAAGTTAGAGTTATCTATTGGATTTTCTAACCAGAACGCTTTGTAATGTGGTGAATCACCAGGTCCTTGTGGTTCCTCTCGCATAAATCCAATCATATATTCACAACTATCAAAGTATACTTCATCTCTAGAAGAATTATAATTTGTGTTGCAGCCCTCATTAAATTCTTGAATAGTTAAGAATCTAGCAGCTCTATTAGTATATGCAAAATTTGTTGGAAGAGTTCTTACTGTACCATCAACGGTAATAGTAGGATTTCCATCAACTGTAATAATAGCTCTTTGTCCTTTATATAAACTTATGTTAGACCATTCTGTAGTTGTTGGAAGTTCTAAATATCCAATAGTTGGTCCTTCATAATTTATATCATATGGATAATTATCTTCACCATAATCTTGTGATTCATCCCATAATCTACTATAAATTAAGGCAGCATATTCATTATTAAATTCTTTTGTTGATGTATCATAATAATCTGATACATAGAAGAATCTTTCGTTTTCAGTATCATAATTACCATCACCATTAACATCACAAATATATGCATCTCCAGAGTGTAATTCTCCTTCAATACCTAGGTTACCTAATATAGAATAGCCATCATCATCTAATTTAGTAGCTCTATAACATAAGATTCCATCTATTGGAATAACACTATTACCAAACCAATGTGCATATAATGTTATATCGCCTTCTATATCATTTAATGTATATTTCTTACCACCAGATAATGAATCAAACCAACCTTTAAATTCATATCCATATCTAGTAGGATCACTTGGCCATGTACCAGATATAACTGTTTGTACATAGTCTGGTTTTATTACTGTGTCTTTAGTTCTATCAATAATAGCATTATCTTCATAATGTACACCATCTACTAACCAACCATTAGGTACATATTGTTTACCTATAGTAATAGTTGAATCAGCAGTTTGTCCATCATCATTATATTTGAATGTTACTACTGCAGTAACATCATCTTTAGGAATATTATTAACTCCTAAATTATATTTTTCAGTAATGTATTGAGCATATAAAGTTAGGTCTCCAGAACCACTATACTCAGTTACTTTTTCTCCGCCTTCAGCTTCAGTAAACCATCCAGCAAATACATAACCTTCTTTTGTAGGATCCATTGGGAATCTAATATTATTAGATACTTCTACATAATCAGGTACTAATGTAATATCTTCCATAACAGTTATTACATCACCATCATTATAATGAGTTTCACCAGCAGTAAATCCGTTATTAACAAATTGTGTACCTACTTTAGTTATATAATCTGGTTCACCATTTTGGAACTTGAATGTAATAGTTCCAAGTACATCATCTTCTTTATCGTACTTGTTATTTGGAATAGTATATGAACCTCCATGAGGAACTTCATCTACTCTATCAGGTAAAGTAACGGTATTCATATCATATCCAGAACCTTCGATTCTTTCTTTTGGTACATCTATTACTGGTCTAATTCCACCTCTATTATTTGCATCTTCTCCATATACAACTCTACCTATAAGTTCAGGAGTATGAGTAGCAACGTAGGAAGAACTTACTGATGTAGGATTTTCTAAATATACTCCATCTTCCCAAGCCTTTCCTTCGAATTCTAAGAATAATGGTTTATCATCATCTACATCTATATACTTATAATCATAGTATCCAATGTCGCTAAGTTCCATATCATAAGCATATTCCAATTCTTGAATAGTTAATAGTCTTGCGGCTTTTCCACTATAGTTCATAATTGGTAAATTAACAGTTAATAGTTCATCACCATTATCGTATTCATAAGTACTATTTCCAAAATCATTAACTATCTGTCTATTAGTTTGTTTTAATGAAGTATTTGGCCAATAGTCTGATGTAGGTAAGAATGTTATTGCTTTATCTGGTCCATTATATATACTATAATTATTCGAATAACCTGAATTTTCATGATCAGTAGTATTACTATAGTTTGCAAGTCTATTACCCATAGTATTGTGATAATAAATTAATGCCGCTGTATCATGTTCAAATTCTTTTGTAGTTGTGTTATAGAAATCACTTACATAATAGAATCTTTCAGTTTCAGCATCAAATGTACCATCACCATTAACATCACAATCGAATGCATCTGCAACATGTAATGTACCAATTTCTCCAAGAACACCAACTTCCTTAACAGTATTATTATTTTGGCCTTTTCCTGTATGTAATGTCTTTGCTCTCTTACATAGAATGGTTACAGAATTTGTACTAATATAATGTGCATATAATGTCTTATCAGTTTCACCATTATATGAAGTATATTCATTACCACCATTTGGTGCATCGAACCATCCTTGGAAAGTATATCCTTCTTTTGTTGGATTACTTGGGAATTCAACACCGGTAATAGTTTCTATATAATCAGGAACTAATTCAATATCATATAATACTGTATAAATATCATTTGAATTATAATGAACATCCTCTATAGTAAATCCGTTATTATTATATGATTTAACTACTGATCTAGTTATATTAAATTCACCATTTTGAAGTACAAATGTAACTGTACTAATATTTTCATTAGCTTTATCATATGTGTTATTTGGTATTGTATACTTTTCACCATGTTCAACATAATCAACATAATCTGGAAGAGTTACTGTATGCATATTATCACCAGTATAATGAGCATACAATGTAATATCTTCTGCATCATTATATGTAGTATATCTAGTTCCACCAACAGGTTTATCAAACCAGCCAATGAATTCAGCTCCCTCTTTAACTGGATCTTCTGGGAACTCTATACCAGTTGTAATTTCTACATAATCTGGTTCAAATACCATCTTTCTATCAACTATAATAGTTTGTCTATTATCATAATGTTTTCCGTATGCAAGCCATCCACTAGGTTCATATGAAACACCAGCAGTCTTAGTTGTTCTAACCTCTCCATTTCTAGGATCAAAAGTAACACTATATTCTCCACTTGCTTTTTGAATAGAGTTTATATCAAGAGTATATTTTTCATTATGATGAACTTCATACTCTCCATAAGGATATATAATCTTATGCATTAATTTGTATGTTAAGTAACCTGGTTTTCCTTCTTCAGGATTATCAACGCGAGCATATTCTTTATTTATATGATTTTCATCATATACAGTACCTGCTTGACCAACAATTTTTGTTGAATCAGTAAACATGTTGCTTGATTCAGTAACATTAGAAGTATCCCATTTATCAGATACATCTATTTCCATAAACTGTGCATTACTAAACATTGAAGACATATCAGTAACATTATGTGTATCAAAACTACTAATGTCTAATTTTCTAATTTTAGTACTATTGAACATTGCTTTCATAGTCGTTACTTTACTTGTATTAAAGTTACTTAAATCTAATTGATATAAATAATCTGTACCTCTAAACATAAAGCCCATATCTGTTACGTTATTTGTATCAAAATTAGATAAATCCAAATAATTAACATTAGAGTTATAGAACATAGAATGCATACTAGTTACTTTACTTGTATTAAAGTTACTTGTATCTATTGTTGATAAACTTGAAGTACCATAGAACATTGATGTCATATCTGTTACATTTTGTGTATCAAACATACTAACATCCACAGTTCTTAATTCCTGACACCATACAAATAATCTTTGCATATCAGTTACATTATGAGTATCAAAGTCTTCACCAAATATAATTGTTTTAAAATATCCATCAAAGTTATAGAACATACTAGCCATGTTCCTAACCTTTACTGAGTTAAATCCAGATAAATCTACTGTTTCAAGTTTAGGATCATAATTATTATATGTATATTGGAACATTGATTTACAATCACTATTTAAGAAAATAGTACTTGCAGGAGAATAATATAATAAGTTATCTCCGCTCTTCCATACATATACTGGTTTTGGTGATGTATTGTCTGTAACATCTACTTTTGAACCAGCTACATTATATTCTTCTTCAGTTGCTTTTCTAAATGTTTTTGTACTAGAAGCAAGAATATATGTATTTGATGCAAAGGCACTACCATGAGTTACTATTGCATAATCATCTGTCCATTGTGCATGTACAGTTATATCACTAGTGTTATTAAGAATAGTTACTCTTTCACCGCCAACTTCATCTGAATACCAACCAGTAAATTCATATCCTGTCTTTTTAGGATTATTAGGATATTTAGCATTTACAATTATTTCTTTATAATCTTCAACTATTGTAGTATTTTCATCTACACTAACTATTTCACCATCATCGTGGTGTTCACCATTTACTAACCATCCATATGGAAGATATTTTTTATAAACATAGCTAGTTGTATCTTCCTGTCCATTATGATATTTAAATGTTACTGTTGAAACAATATCATCTTTTTTAGGTTTATTATTCTCTGGTAAAACATATTCACCAGGTTTTATTTGAGCCCATCTACCATATAAAGTTATAGGTTCTATCTTATTATAAGAGATATAAGGGTTACCACCAGTTACGCTATCATACCAACCAGTAAAGTTGTATCCAGTTCTAGTTGGATTTTCTGGGAATGTAACTCCTGTTATTGTTTCTAAATAGTAATAATATAAAGTTGTATCATAGATTACTTTATAATTACTTCCTTCCTCATAGAATTTTACATTAGAAGAAGTTTCAGGATTTGCATTGATTGACCATCCACCAATATAACTCTTAGTAACATATTTAATAATATCTCCTTCACCATTTTCAGGTTTAAATGTTACTGGATAAGAATCATCTTCTTTTTCTATTGGCTTAGGTAAAGTAATTACAGTTCCTTTTGGAACAGTTTCTTTAGAACCATCAGGATAAGTAATAGTTACTTCATCTACATTTTTAGCCCAATGAGCATATAGAGTTCTATCAGAAGTTCCAGCAAAACTTGTATACTTAGATCCAGTTGTACCACCTGTATACCAACCAAGGAAAGTATATCCTTCTCTAACTGGGTCTTCAGGGAATACAGCACCAACAGTTGCTTCAGTATATCTAGGTTCAAATACATAGTCTTTATGAACTGTAATCTTTGTATTAGCAGAATATGTTCTATTATCTGCTGTCCAACCAGCTGGAGTAAACTTCTTATAAACTTGAGATGTATAGTTTGGTCTACCATCTTGATAATCAAATGTTACTGTACTTAGTATTTGATTATCTTTTGTATAAGTATTTTGAGGCACTGTAAATACTTCACCATCATATATTGGAGAAACTCTATAATCAGGGAAGAATATAGTATAGTGTCCGCTAAATGCTTTTTCTGTGAAATAACCTGGATTAGCTAATCCGCCATCAATATGAGCATAATCATAGTCAACATGATCAGGATTATATATAGTTCCAGCGCCTCCAACTAAGTTAACATCATATTTAAATGTATAAAGACGATATGATTCATTAGTGCTAATTTTAGTTGTAACCCATTTATTACTAGCATATATTGTTGTTAAAGCAGATGTATCGTCGTCATATGAACCATAGAACATAGTAGACATATCATATACATTACTTGTATCAAACATGCTTAAATCTAATGTTGTAAGCATATAATCGCCAGAGAATAAACCACCAAGGTCTTTAACATTATAAAAGTCCTGATCTCCAAATATTACTTCTTCAAGCCCATGTGAATCACGGAACATATCATGCATATTAGTTACTTTACTTGTTTCCCAATTGCTTATATCTACTCTTTTTATTTTATAAAGCATATAGAATATATATTTCATATTTGTTACATTACTTGTATCAAAGTTTTCATATCCTATTATTCTTTCTAGATTATAACTTCTACCAAATAAAGAACTCATATCTGTAACTTTACTTGTATCTAATGTAGAAACATCTAATTCTTCTAGTGATTTTAAGCCTGAGAACATATGACTCATATTAGTAACGTTGCTTGTATCAAGTGGGCTTATATCTAATTCTGTAAATCCAGCATCACCAAACATTCCATACATTGAAGTAACTTTACTTGTATTAAAATTACTTAAATCAATAGTTTGTAATGATTTACAGTATCCAAACATGTTTTCCATTTCAGTTACATTACTTGTATCCCATGTTGATATATTTAAATGTTCCAAAGGAGAATTGCCATCACCACTTAAATATGAATAGAATATATCATTCATTGTTGTTGCTCTACTAGTATTTATACCAGTAAGATCCATAGATACAGCTTTAACTTTTTTGAACATTTCATTTGCATTTTCATTCATATATATAGTATCTGCTGTCGAATAGTATAAAACTTTATCATTATTACGCCATAAATATGTAGGAAGTCCCTCTATAGAAACTATATTGTCTTCTGTAAGTGTTGCAGAATTATATTCAGTTAATGTTGCCTTTCTTATTTCAGACACAGTATCATCACCAATTAAAGCAACTAATTTAGTATTGAAATTTCTACCAGTATCTAAATATGATAAATATTCATAATGAGCATGTAATGTTATATCTTCTGTTATATCTAGCGAAGTTACCTTTTCACCACCAACTTCTTCAGTAAACCAACCTGTAAATGTTAAATCACCATTTAAAGGTTTTTCTGGAAATTCAGGATTACTAATAGAAGCAATTTTATAATCTGGAACTACTACTGATTCAGCGCAAACTAGAGCACTTTGACCATTAGTATATTTTATATAATCTACTTTCCATCCATTTGGAGTATAATTCTTTTGTTTGCTTGAAGTAGTATCAGATTGTCCATTATGATATTTAAATGTTACAGTTGCAAGAATATCAGGATCCTTTGCTATATTATTATCACCTAATCTAACATAACCACAAGTTGTTCCCCAATGTGCATATAAAGTAATATCTTTTGGTTCATCATATGATGTATATTTATATCCTCCACCAATTCTGTCATACCATCCTTCGAAAGAATAATTAGTTTTTGTTGGATTTTCTGGGAATGTAGCCCCTATAGTACTGCTAACTTTAAAGTTTGGTTCTATAACAGTATTCTCTGTTACTGTTATTTCATCACCAACCGCATATGGTTTACCATCAACTAACCATCCATCTGGTTCAAAACTAGCAATTACTGTACTAGTTGAATCAGGATCACCATTTTCAGGTTTAAATGTTACTGTATAAGTTACGTCTTCTTTTACATCATTATTTTCTGGTAAAACATATAGTCCTGGTTCTGGATTAATTTTAGTCCAATGAGCATATAAAGTTATATCGTCAGTACCAGTATATGTTTCTACTAATACATCATTTTCATCAAACCAACCATCAAATGTATAACCACCTTTTGTTGGTATAGGGAATTCAGGGCCTGTTACAGTAAGAATATAATCAGGTATTAATTCAATATCTTTTAATACAACATATATTTCATTTGAATCATAATGATCTCCATCAATAGTAAATCCGTTTTTAACAAATGTTTTTTGTACTATACCTGTTGTATTTTCACTTCCATTATTATAGACAAAAGTTACTGTGCTAATTTCTTCAGAATCTACATCATATTTGTTATTTGGAATAGTATATGGAGTTTCATGTGGTACAGTATCTACTCTATCTGGTAGAGTTACTGTATGATTTGTAACAACATCTATTTCAATTTCACTCTTTGGAACATCAATAACTGGTCTTATACCAAAGTAACCATCATCAGTTGTTCTATAACTATCACTAATACTACTACCACCATATACAACTAATGGATAAACAGTAGATGATAGTGTTGTATCTTTTAAAGATTCTAGCCAAAAACCAAGTGCTCCAGTAGTATCAAATTGAGTGTTTTCTCCAAAGAAATTACAATTTCTTACATTTGAACAATTTACTTTTAATTCTTGAATAGTTAGCATTCTTGCTGCATATCCCTCATAAGAGAATCTTTCAATTAATGCTGTATCTTCAGTACCACTAAGTGGCAAATAATTATTATTACTATTAGTTAATATTTGTCTTGTTGTATCTTTTAGGCTAATATTATTCCATAATTCGGCTGAAGGAAGTGCAGTTGCTGCAACTGTAGGTCCTTTAACTACACTCTTAGTAGCATAAATAGTATTATATGCTAATTTCCCACTATTTATTGTTCTTTCATCATTAAACATATTTGAATCATAAATAAGTGCTGCATAATCATTATTAAACTCTTTTGTATTAGTATCATAATAATCACTTACATAGTAGAATCTTTCAGTTTCAGAATCATATAATCCATCGCCATTAACATCACAATCAAATGCATCTCCCGAATGTAATTCTCCAGAAATACCTAAATTACCATATGTAATAGTTCTAGTCCCTTGTGAACCATTTTCTCCATATCCATTAGCCGCTGAATTACAAAATGGTTGAAGGTATCCACTAGTTGTTTCACATTCTTTTTGATGAAGAGTAGTAGCTCTTCTACATAATACATCTGCAGTACTTCCACCACCACCCGTTGGATTCCATCTTGCATATAGTGTAATATCTTCAGTTTCACTATATGAAGTATATTGATTACCACCATATTCAGCATCAAACCATCCAACAAATGTATAACCATCTCTTGTAGGATTGTCTGGGAATACAACTGATTCTAATGTGTCTACATAAATATATTCTAATTGATAATCTTGTAATACAAGTAACATAGATCCAGGATCATATCTAGTATTACCAATCTTATAGGCAGTTGGAATAGAACTTTTAGTAGCAGTAGCTACATAATCTTCAGTCACTCCATCGTTATAATTAAATGTTACTGTTATAGTCGATGAAATAGTAGATTTACTATTAACATTACCAAACATGAATGTTCCACCATGAATAACATCTTGAGTATCTCCTTCAGGATATGTAATTGTATGCATTACATTTTCAGCAGGATTATCTTCAATTTGGTTTCTTGGAACATCAATAACTGGTCTTACTCCTCTTTCATAGTAAGTTTCTCTCATTTGGATATGTAATCCATCCCAGAATTCTCCATTTAATCCATAAGATTGACGATTATTCATTATTAGATTCCATGCGTATGGTCTTGGATCTTCGCAACCTTCAGTTCCTTTACAATAACCACCATGGTTATCTAACCAATAACCTCTTTCAGCTGGTTGTTTACCAGAATTGTTATATCTAATATTTTCTCCTAAGAAATCACAACTATGGTTAAAGTTATAGTATTGTCTTTTTTGTTTAATATTATAGTTAAATACACAACCACTATCTGTTACTTCTTTCCTAGAAAGCATTCTAGCAGAATAACCAGAATAATCTACTTCGGCAATTGGTCCTACTTTATTAGATTTACCACCAGGATATCTCTTTGTTTTATATAAATGTGCATTTGGCCAATCTACATTAGTTGGTAAATATGATATAGCAGCAGTTGGTCCTTCGTTTGGAATATCAGAGTTATTCCATTTAGTAAATGTTTGATCATTAAGGTCTGTTATTGGTCTTCCCATATAGTCAGTATAGTAAATTAAAGCTGCTATATTATGATCATATTCTCCTGTATCAACATCATAGAAATCATTTACATAGTAGAATCTTTCAGTTTCTGCATCATATACACCATCACCATTAACATCACAGTCGAACGCATCTCCAACTTTTAATTCTCCGGCTTCAGGAATATTACCATATGGAACACCTTTAGAATCAGTATGAAGTGTAGTAGCTCTCTTACATAAAGAACTCATTGGTTCTGTAGTCCATTGAGCATATAATGTTAAATCTTCCTCTCCATTATATGAAGTATATTTAGTTCCGCCTTCTTCTTGGTCAAACCAACCTTGGAAATAATATCCTTCTCTTGAAGCTGAATAGAAATCAACACCTACAACTATTTCATCATAATATGGAGTTATAGACATTCCACTTGTAACATGGATTGTATCTCCTACGCTAAAGTGTTCATTATCATATCCTCCGCCATCAACAATATAATCAACAGCATTATATATTTTATATACTTTTTTAGTTTTATCTTTAGTAAGTCCATCTTGAAATTTTAATGTAACAGTTGCTGCAACTTCTGGACTCTTAGCAGGAATTTCTGGTAAAACATAATCGCTTTCTTCTTGCCAATGAGCATAGAAGTGTACTGTCTCATTTCCCTTAGTAGTACTTTGATATTCTGTATATTTTTTACCATTTTCATCAAACCATCCAAGGAATACATATCCTGGTCTTACTGGATCTTCAGGAAATTCAACTGCTGTAAATACATGAATCATGTCTCCATGAATTACTTTATCTGAATCCGCAATTATTGTTTGATTTAATTCATAATATTCACCGTCAATTATCCATCTAGATGGACTAGTTATATAAGAATATAGTACTGAAAGATCAGGAGTTACTCCATCTTCATAATGAAAATATGCAGAATTGTTATAAATACTAATATAATTAGAAGCTAAAGTATATTCAGAATCTTTAGGTACATATTCAGTAAATGGTTCATACATATCATCCGCTCTACCACAGCTATCAGGATAATACATTCTAACTAATTCATTATCACTACGGAAACGTCCGTATAAAGTAATATCTTTATCGTCAGAATAATCATAATACTTTTCTCCGCCATCTAAAGCATCAAACCAACCTTCAAATGTATAGTCTTCTTTTACAGGATCACTTGGGAATGTAGCAGAGTACTTATGTGAAACATAATCTCCAATAAGAGTCATATTTTCATTTGCAATTATAACTTGGCCAACATCATAATGAGTTCCAGTTTCTTTGCAAATAATTCCTTTTTTAGTATATTTTTTTACAACAAGTGAAATACTTTCTTTATCTGTTCCGTCATTATAAATAAATCTAACTCTTCCTGTTACTTCATCTTCTTTTGACGGAATATCAGGCATTGTATATTGTGAACCTTTTATTACATCAGTAGCTATGCCATCAGGTCTAATAATTGTTACATAATCAGGATCTCCCCATTGTGCATATACAATAGTAACATTATCTTTAATAGGATCAGTAACTAAATGTCCGCCTAAAGGAGCATCATACCAACCTTTGAATGTATAATTTGTTCTTGTAGGAGTTGGTAATTCAGGTCCCGAGATTATTTGTTCATAATCATCCATTAGTATAAGATCTTTAGTAACTAACAATTGTTCACCAAAATCATAATGAACACCGCCAATAGTAAATCCAATTGGATTATATTCTATTGTATAAGTAAGTTCTTGATCAGCAGTTTGTCCATCTTGATATTTTAATGTAACAATTTTAGTATCGGCCTCTTTTATATTTCCTTCGCTAGGTAAAGTATAATTTGAATTTCTTGTTACTCTATCAATTTGTTTTCCATTCCAAATAACAGCATAATTTTTTATTAAAGAATCTTCAATTTTATATTCTGCTTCCATATATACGTTATATGGTAAACATGTACTATAATAATTATCAACATAGTTTTCTCTGTTTAATTTTCTCTTTTCCATTTCTCTTGATAAATATTCGCCGTCAAATTGACCATTTAGTTTGTAACCAGTTACAGCGAAATTATCATGATTTTTAGTTTCTGGAACTTCATCTCTATAATATCTATATAAATCATTTTGACTTCCATGGAAAGTATCTAATGTACAAGTCATATCAGAATCTACTAAAATAGTAAATACTTTGCCATCCATATCTGGTGTAATAGTTAGTAAGTTTCCATAAGTATTACCATTTGAGTCAATAAATCCTAAATATTCATGGTATTCAGGTGATTTTTCAATCCAATATGTTTGAGCAAGATCATATCTTCTATCCCATGTTACTTCAGCATCTTTGAATACGTCATATAAAGTACAGTCTGCAGCTTCATGGCCACATTTTCCTGAACACCAATTTTTAGAAATATGACATCTTCCAGTAAAAGGAATGATTTGAGGCATATCTACATGAATTTCTTTTGATTCTTTAGGAAGTAATTTACTCTTTTCGTTAACAGAAGTAATATCTCTAAAATATCTTTCAGTAGTAACTACATGATCTTCCCATTCACCATTAACACGTTTTGTATAACTTACATCATCCCAGAATGGTTGAGTAGAATCAAAATGAATAATATCACTATTATGCTTAAATGAGTTTGATGCTTCTACACCAGGTTCTGCTTCATAGTCATAGTCAAGGTAAACAGGGCTGTACATTTTACCAACAACAACCTCTCTTGGATGACCATTTACATATATAGTTATAATAGGAGCAAGTTTAGCATAAAAATATAATTCATCATCAGGTGTTAAATGATCAGATTCAATTAAATCTCTAATAGGTTCACCTTCAAATTCAGGATTATCATACCAATCTAAAATACCCATTCCATTTATATTTAAGTGATCATTATAAGAACCAAATAGGAATATATCAGCGTCCTGATAAGATTCTGGTAAAATAAATGAAGTAGGCTTACAGTTAGGACCACCAGTAGAATTACGAGCACCATAAATTCGAGGTGTACCTGTCCATCCATAATCTAGAAAGTTTAATTCTTCACCATTAGCATACAAATGGATCTTTGGAGATAGACCACACCAAAAAGAGCTACTACCTTCAGGAGAATAGTATTCATCACTTAAATCTACATAACTTAAAAACCCAAGCCCTGTAGCTTTATAGTATGCTTCAGCCTTTCCAGTAAATGCAAAGAATGATGCTATCATCATTAGAATAGCAATTACTAATATTTTTCCTTTTCTAACTTTACCCATAAAAAACACCTCTCATTTTTCAATATGAAAAATTCTTTCCCTTTTTTAGCATTTTTATAATAATTAGGTCTAGTATCCCGATAGCGTAAAAATTATTCCACCACGAAAAACACATAGTTAATATAGTGTTATCCTACGTTTTTTAGAGTATAGTTAAATACTCTCACTATACTATCCTATTATTCTATTATCATTATACTTTTTTTTAGTCAATTTTGTCAATAAAAAGCACACTTTTTTTACTACTTTTTTCCTTTATTTTTCAACGTAAAAACGGATAACTGACTCGGGTGTTTTTTCACTGTGGAAAACTCTATTTTTTTGATAAAAATCCACAGGTTTTTCGAACACCTAAATTTTCATTTTACGCGAATTTTGACAATATTTTTCATGTGAATTACTAGTCAAAAACAGTATTTTTTGTTGAAATTTCAATCAAAAATGATATTTTTGATTATTTTTATATGTAAAAGTGTTTTTTTGAGTTTTACAAATTGAAATCTTTACTCCTGTGGATATAAGAATTGATCTAGAAATCCACAGATAAAAATAAAATATGGTTTTACTTTTAAAAATTTTCATGTTATATTGTAGGTATAAAATATGTCAAAATTTTACGCATTCTATTTTGGAACGCCAAAAAAATTTGCATTATTTTATGTTCAATGATATAATAGCTTGCAAATTTATGTAGAGAGTACTGTGGCATAAATTTTCAAGGGGGAATTTTATATGAAAAAAGGAATATTTGTAGGAGCGTTAGTAACATTACTTTGTATTCCATCATATGCATATGCTAAAGGAACTGCAACTATTGAATTTACAGGTAATAAAACAGTTAATGTTGGTGATGAATTCAAAGTTAATATGGTTATAGATAATGTAACAGACGCTGAAGGTGGAATCGTTGGATATGCTGGTTATATTAAATTTGATGATAGTGTACTTGAAATAGTAGATTCTAAGACAGCTAACAACTATTTTGATGTGTACAAAAATGATAGTATCAACAAAATCGTTGGTATTGATATGACACTTAACCATGGTATTACATCTAGAACAGCAGTTTATGAAATTACATTTAGAGGAATCAATGAAGGAAACACAACTGTTACAATGACAGAAGCTGATCTATCAGACAGAGATGCTAATGAAGTTGATGCTAATGTTAATGGATTAAATGTTACAATTAATGCTGTTAAACCAGTAGTTGAAGAAGTAAAACCTGTTTATACTGTTGTAAAAGAAGAAAATGTACAAACACAAGAAACAGTTGTAGAAGAAACTGCTGAAATTAAAGAAGAAACAGTTGAACAAAAAGAAGTAAAAACTACTAAAAAAGTAGCTAAAAAGACTAAAAAACAAGAAAAAAACTTACTAAAAATAGTAAGCAAATTCTTTAAAAAGGTATTTAAAAAAGTAGCTTAATAGCTACTTTTTATATTGCTGCAAAAATGTCAGTTTTAGTGGCATCTAAATCAAGATGATTTATAACTGCCCCTAATATCTCTGATTTAGCTTTTGAAGCCTCATTAAGGGCTTTTTCTTTTTGTTCTCTAAGATATAGATTTACCCTAGCCTCATTTATACGTTTAGTAATATCAGATGCTTTGAATAACTCTTTCTTGTCTTTTTCTTCTACTAAAGCATCAATTATACCTTGAGATATAGAGTTTATACCTAAATCAGAGCATAATTTAACTATAGATCTCTTCTTGTTATTAGTCTTATTATCTTCATATTTTTCAAGAAGCATAATAGCATTCTTAAAATCAGACTCTAATTCATATAGATAATCTTCTTCATCTTGTAAATAAAACTCTACTGAATCGTCTTTTCTATGAATCATACTAAATATATTTTCAATTGATTCTTCTTCAGTTACTCCAGGATACATAATCTTCTCTGGTTCACTTAAAAACTCAGTAACATAAGCAAAAACTGCTGAAATATCAGCCTTCATTCTCTTATGAATCTCTTTTATATAGTCTTTTTTATCTTCAATTTCATTTAGAACTTCTTCTAGATCTTTAGCTTGTCCTTTTTTATTTATAACTACTTTTTTACCCTCTAATCTTTCTCTTTCTTCGGATAATTCCTTTAATTCTCCGCAAGAAGTAGCAAGTTCATCATATAAAGTAGTAAACTCAATAGCTTCATTACTCTCATCAAAACACTCTTCTTCAAAGTATTTTCTAAGTTTTGCGAAAATCTTCTCAATTTCTGAGATATTTTCCTCTTCAAGGTCACGAGTTTTTGATAATTCATTATAATTACCTATGTGAGTAGCTACTTTTGCTAAAGTAGTATTACCTTGATCAGAATTTTTCCATGCTATAACCCTATTGATTCTTTCTTTTTGAGTTATAATTCTATCTTTTAGGTTTAAGAAACAACCACTAGTTATAATACTATTTTCATCTAAAGAACCATAAAATGGTGCTCCATCTATTAATTCTTGTAGTAATTCTACCTTTGTAACTTCAGAAATATTATGTTTTCTATTAGTGTTATAAGCAACTTTCATATTTCTTTCAATTATTCCTTTACCTAGGAATATATTCTTGCCTTTTTCAGTTACTTCAAAGTACTTTTCAAGTAGTTCTGTAGCATCTTCAGCATCTTTATCAAACTCATCTAAACAGTCAAAATCTGCTCTATAAATAGGGTCAAAATACTCATAACCTTCTTTTTCATATCCACCAATATAAGACTTTTTAAATCCATTTAAAGAAGCCTCTATTTCTTCTGGAGTCTTACCTTGTTTTTGTAATTTACATAAGAATTCATCCATAACAGATACTTCAGGAATCTCTTTTAAATATTTCTTAGGAGATAATTCTCCAAGTTTTTCTTGTTTATAAGATTCAAAATCAAGAGTGATTTCTCCTCCTACAATTACCTTTTTATCATTATCTAATATAGCATTCTTACACTTTTCAATTTCTTCATTATTCTTTTGAATCTTTTCTTTTATATTTTTAGCTCTATTAACATTATCCTTAGTATACTTACCAGTATTACCTATTTCATTAGTAATCTCTTCTAATTCACGTTTTAAAGAAACATTTTCTTCTAATAAAGCATTTATCTCACTATTAATAGATCTATTTTGTTCATCAATATCTTTATTATGTTTTCTAATTTCGTCTTTTTTGCCTTCTATAATAGAGTCTTTAATATAATCAAATTCAGCTTCAGACATAGCCATTATTCTTTCATATTCATATTGATCAGAATATGTATTCATCTTTTTAACTACAGTCTCTAATTCAGTTATCTCGCTTTTCTTAGTCTTTAATAGTTTTTCAAAGTTAGCATACTCTTCTACAGTTAAAGTCTCTTTATAGAATTTCTTAAGATTATTTTGTTTTTCATAATCTTTTTTCTTTGCTTCTAGTATCTCAACTAAATTCTCTAACTCCATTATTCCACCTCTTTAATTCTTTTTAAACACCATCTCAGCGTCATCTATTTTAATTTTTATCTTTTTACCACTGTGCTTATATTCTATTTGATTTGTACCATCATCAAATACTTCGTTATTATAAGCATATATCTTGTTTATATATAAAACTTGTATATTAGCAGTACCATCACTATTCATTTCAAGTTCTAAAGAATATCCACCTTCTTTAAGTTTCTTAATTTCAGAATTTGAATACTTTTTATCACCTATTTTAAGATCTGTTATTGTATAAGTACCTACTAAAGAATCTTCTCTTTCATCTACAAATTCTTCTACTTCTTTTACTTTGCTAGTAGGTTCTTCATCTTTAGCAGATTTCTTAACTTTATTAACAGGTTTTTCTTCTTTCTTAGTAGTATCTTTCTTCTTAGTTTTCTTAACTAATTTACTTACTGAAGCCACAATACTAGATTTTGACTTAGTAGGTTCAGCATTATCAGATATCTTCATAGAATCTACAATACCTTTAGTTATAATAAAACCAACAAATAATATACATACTACACTTATAATAGCTATTGTTATTTTCTTTTTCTTACTATATCTCATTCTTTCACCATTCTCCCTATTTTGTATAATTATAGCATAATTTTTAACACAAAAAAAGAACTTTAATTAAAGTTCTTAATTATTTATATAATGGTGACCCGTAAGGGATTTGAACCCTTGAATGCCACCTTGAGAGGGTGGTGTGTTAGACCCCTTCACCAACGGGCCAAAAAAAAGACATAAGTCTTTTTTATTTTTTATTTGATTTTTTAGTTGTTTTCTTAGCAGGTGCTTTCTTAGTTGTAGTCTTCTTAGCTGGAGCTTTCTTTTCTACTTTCTTTTCTTCTTTTACTTCTTCTTTAACTGTTTCTTTTTTAACAACTGGTTCTTCATCTTTTTCAGAAGTAAATATAACCATTCCGATAACTGCTAAAACTACTACACCAGCAACAATAGCAACTGGTACAATTGGAAATTTATACTTTTCTGGAGTATATTTACCAGATTTTACTTGTTTAACAACATCTTTATAATCTTCATCTTCATAAGCTGTTTTAATAGCTTCTTTAATTCTATCATCATAAGAAGCAGCATAACCTGCAAATGTTTTAGTTCCAATAACTATATAAGGAACTCCTGATACTTGATCTCCTAAAGCATCAGCAACATCACTCATAAGTTTAGAATTTGTTTCATCATACCAAACTTCATAAGTAACTAATTTGTAAAGATCTTTATATTCTTCATCTGCACTAAGTGTATCAAAGAATTCTAAAGCTTCTTCACAGTGAGGACAACCTTCTCCTCTAAAAATATAAACGTTTACTTTTTCTTTAGCACTAGCTACAAAAGGAAATAATAATATTATAGCTGCTACTAATAAATAACTTAATTTCTTCATAATTACCTTCTTTCTTATAATATTATATACTAATATTTATATCTTTTCCACATATTTCATTTAATTTTTGCCATATTTTAACCATAGCAAATGTATCTAACTTACAATATTCTAATAAGTTCTTTCTAATAATCTTTCTTTGTTCATCATCATAATCAGTAAGTGTATTAAATGCATTCATAGCTTCAGATCCATTATGAATTAGCTTTAAATTATGATAATTTAAGCTAGGATCATCAGGAAATAATGCTGGTAATACATACTTAATTGAATATGATCCTTTCATATCTTTAGTGTAATAATCTCTATTATAGAAAGGTACCATAAGATCTACTATATTATCATGTATATTCATTAAATTATCTGATAAATCAGGATACATCTTAGCTAAATTCTTAATAACACCTTTTTCAAATGACATATTGTATGCAAGTACACATGCATTTGGTTCTATATCACTAATAAGTTTTAAAACAAGTTTTCTTCTTGGATCAGTTCCTTCTTCTCCTAAGAATTCAGTATGTTCTAATGTATTATCATTTATGTAATGAAGTGAATATTGAAATGGTATTTGCATATAAGGACTAACACCATCATATAATGGTATTGCTTGTTGATATGTTTCAAAATCAAGGAAATAAAGAGGATAACTTAACTTATTTAAGAAGTCTTCTATATTTTCTTTATTTATATAATCATCTTTATCATTTAGTTCAAAATCTATTTGTTGTAAGTATTTTTCATTAATATTCTCATTTACTAAATCTTCAAAAGATATTTTACCTGCTTTATATAACTTTAGTTTATCAGTTATTTTCATTCTTCTTATATCAAATACATTTGGTTTTGGTAAATCTTTCATGCAATATTCAATAAATGGACATTCATATGGTTTAAAACAATATGAATCTATATCATTTTCTATTTCTTTTTT
The DNA here is from genome assembly GCA_947303895.1 of uncultured Bacillota bacterium. GTDB lineage: Bacteria > Bacillota_I > Bacilli_A > RF39 > UBA660 > RUG13038. The sequence continues at coordinate 22,116 of CAMYZQ010000012.1, forward strand.
ACTGTTTAAATTATTTAATATTCTAGCAATATTATCTTTTACTAAGGCTTCTCTTGGTTTAATAACTTCAGTTACATCTTCAATAGTAAATAATTTATCTAACTCTAAATCACCATGTCTAACATATTCAGAGTTTAAATAAACTATATTTGCTTTTTTAACTCTATAGCCTAAATGTTTTAAAATGTATACTTGAAAGGCTACATCATCTAGATAAATATCTTGGATTTCAGTAGAACTTTTTACCTCATAAACCTCTACTCCATCTATGTCATTCTTTAAAATATCCACAGAGCAAAATGCATTTTCAAATCTAAAAGAAGCTTCAGCAATTATATGGGTTCCTCTTTCAACACTTTCTTGTGTTTCTTCTATCATTGTATTAATATTTTTGTTAAATTCAATTAGATCAAAGTCCCCAAATAGATTTCTTGCTAGTTCTCCTACTTCCTTACCATTTTGAAGTACATCTTCTTGCTTCTTTTCAACATATTTTTCTGGTTTATGTCTACTAAGCCAAGCATATCTATCACATGATAACAAACTACAATATAATGACTTTGTTATTACATCATTCATAAAATACCTTCTATCTAAAAATTAAATATAAAACTATAGCAACAATGATTAATAATACAACTATTGCTATATATAGATAACTAGATTTTCCAGCTTCTTTTTCAAATGTAAGAGTTTTAACTTTTTTCTTTTTAAGCTCTTCCATTCTAGCATAAGCTTCATAGAACCATACCTTTTCTTCAGAAGAGACATAAGATCTATTTTCAAGAAGATTAGGATTTTCTCCAACCGCTTTAAGTTTAGCAATAATACTCTCTTTTAAGTTATCTGGAACTCCACCTTTAGCAAATACTTCATCATATACATTTTCTATCTCATCTTCGGTATATTCACTATCTTTTAAATCTGCCGATGAAGTTAAATCAGTAACTTCTGCACCACTTTGTAATGCATCAGCTTCAGGATTAAGATCTTCATCTTTATATTCTGATGCAGATTCAGGAGATTGAATAACTAATTCATCTTTTTCATTCTTTTTGGCTTCTAATACTTTACCAGAATTAGATATTACAAATTCATTTTCAATATCAATATATGTATATTTTTCATGATCAGGTAATTCTAAATTTTTCTTTTCAATATCCTTTATTAAAGCAGATATAGCTTTTAATTTTTCAGTATCATTTAAATAATGTTTTAATGCTTCTTCAATTTTATCTTCTTCTATAGGAATAACAGTTTCATAACCATGTTGTTCCTTAGCTATTTCTTCTAATATAGCTTTAGTATTTTCATTAGGATCTCCGCCTTGATAATTAGGATTATCTTTCATTCTATTATATACTTCATTAAGTAAATCCATATCATAATCAATATTAATTACTATTGGTTCATATGAATTACCTTCATACATAACAAGCATTCTTTTTCCGTTTGCAAGTGTAATATCTTTAATGCTTTTCAAATTAATTTTCTCTTCTATCTTTTCTTCCAAGTTTTGATCAAATATATCATTTTCCATATACTTACCTCACTATTATAAGTATAACATATATTTAATATATTATCTATGTTATAATAAACTAGAGGTGTACACATGAAGATACTTAAAAAGATGTTAATTATATTATTAATAATAGTTGCTATATTACTTTTAGTAATCGGAATTGCATTTGGAATATTAAAATACAAAACAAATAAGATAATAGATGATTATAGTGATATTTATACTAATGAAAAGTATAAGAATCCTGTTAAAGTTGAAGGCATAGAAGTATTTAAACAAGATGTATCCTGTGGATATGCTGTTATTGAAATGTTTTCTAAGTGGAATAATGGTAGTATTACAGAACAATCACTATATGATACATATGGAAAAGTAGTTACTTCCACAGGAAAAGCATTTGAAAAAGAAATGAACAAACAATTTCCTGAGTATAAAACTACAATGCATAAATATCTACGTAGTGAAGATCTAATTGATAAAATATATACAAGTTTATCAAAAGGTATTCCTGTACCAGTAGAATGGGCTGCTAAATATGAAGATGAATGGACTCTTCACTATTCATTAATTACAGAATTAGATATTCCAAATGATAAGGTTACAATAGCTAATCCATATGGATACACAGAAGAAATAACTATTAAAGAATTCATTAATAGAACTAATTTCAAATCATATGAAAAGATGCCTTTATTCTTAAAATTTGGTTTTGCATTTGGATTCTTTGAAAAAAATACCATATACATCATAGAAGAAAAATAAACACTAACATTAGTTAGTGTTTTATTTACATATTAAAACTAATTATAGATGCATTTATATTATGTTATGCTATAATACAATTAGGAGGGTAATATGGAAAAGAAAATTATAATAATTAATGGTTCTGGTGGAGCAGGAAAAGATACTTTTGTAGAATACTGTAGTGAATATAGAAAAGTACTAAATGTTTCAGCAGTAGATAAAGTGAAAGAAGCTGCTAAAATACTAGTTGGATGGGATGGAACAAAGGATGATAAATCTAGAAAACTTCTAGTAGACTTAAAAAGATTAAGTATTGAATATAATGATGCTCCTACTAAATATATAGTAGCTAAAGCTGAAGAATTTCAAACATCAGAAGATGAATTAATGTTTATACATATAAGAGAAGCAGAAGAAATTGAAAAAACAAAACGATTATTAGGAGCAAGTACATTATTAGTAACTAATCCTAATGTACCAATTATTACAACAAATGATTCAGATGCTAAAGTAAATGAATATAATTATGACTATACTATCTTAAACGATGGTTCTTTAGATGATTTAAAAAATAAAGCTGAGTCATTTGTTAATAGTATTGCACCTAGAACAGGTACAGGAAGTAAAGTATATAAAAACACTAACTTAAGTTAGTGTTTTACTTTTTAATGGCAGGGGATGAGAGAATCGAACTCCCAACAGTGGTTTTGGAGACCATTATTATACCATTTAACTAATCCCCTAAATTTCAAGGACAAATAAATAATAACATATAATTACCCTTTTTTCAATTATTATTTAATATAAATAAAAGAAAAGCAATTATTTGCTTTTCTTTTCTAATTCACAATCTAATTTAAATCCTATAGTAAAATCAGTTTTACCATATGGTGATTTAGGATAGATTAATACATAAGTATTATCTTCTTCACTTACTGATAACTCAGTATAATTCATTCTTCCATATTCATCATAGTATTCTTTTAAATTACTATAGCTAACTTTTAGACCTTTTTTTTCAAAACCTTTTAGATATTCAATAGCATTACTAGCAGATCCTTTTTGTTCTACTAATTCATCATAATAACAGTCTTTATAGAAATCACTAGCCATTTTCTTTAGTTTTCTTTCTATTCTTTGTTCTTGAGTACCACCATATACATAACTATATACTAGGTATCCTAGAGCAAGTATAACTAATATTAAAAGAATAATTGCTATTACTTTTCCTACCTTTTTAACTTTCATTATTTACCCTCCAATACAACCTTTGCTGTCTTTTCTTTACCATTTCTATTATATGTTATTTCTACTTCATCACCAATATTGTATTGATATAAGAAATATCTTAGTTTAGAAATACTAGTAATTTTATCATTATTAATTTTTAGAATTACATCTCCTACTTCTAAACCAGCTTTAGCAGTATTAGAGTTCTTATCTAAAGAAGCTATTACAGTTCCATATGTTAATGATTGATCTACAGATAATCTATAATAATATAACTTATATGTATCATTAACATCTATTAAAGAAACACCTAAATATGGTCTAGATACTTCTTTATTTTGTTCTAGATAAGAAGCATACATTTTAGCTTCATTTATAGGAATAGCAAATCCCATACCTTCTATTTGTTCAGAAGCTAATTTCATAGAAGTAATACCAATTACTTCTCCTGATAAACTAACTAGTGGTCCACCACTATTACCAGGGTTAATAGCAGCATCAGTTTGAATAACTTTTGTTACTACATTTTCTGTTTCAACTGTTCTTTCTTTAGCAGATACAATACCTTTAGTAATAGATCCAGAATATTCTTCACCCATTGGACTACCTACAGTAAATACTGTTTCACCTAGGTAAATATTATCACTATTACCAAGTGGTGCTACTTTTAATACTTTATCTTTTGATATAGATAATACTGCTATATCAGAGTACGAATCTTTACCAAGTATATTAGCATTAACTGTTTCACCATTTTGAAGTAATATTTCAACACTATTAGCATAATCAATAACATGGTTATTAGTAAGTATATAACCAAATTTATCATCACTTTTATAAACAAATCCAGATCCTGTTCCTATTGCTTTACCATTATAATAACTTTTAACAGTAACAACAGCATCAAATACTTGTTCTATAGAGTCACTAATAGCACTTTCTATAACTTCTGTTCTATTTATATTTTCAGTAACAATCTTTGATTCTATTGGATAAAATTTAGTATAAAGTATAACAGCTACTACTGAAGTAACAACTGTTATAACAAATGTAATAAAACATATTAATATTGTCTTTTTAGTATTCATATAATCATCTCCTATAATATTTCTTCGTAATTACTAGGGAATCCCATTCTTTCTAGTAATACATCATTTTCTATTATCCCTATATTCTTATCAAATACTTTTATAGCCCTATTAACCTCATCCATAAAATCAGAGAATTTACTCTTTGATAATAACGCTTTAAACATTATTACTACGGCAAACATATCATTTTTCCCTTTAACATATTCACCTTCATATTTAGGTATATTTAATCTCTCATGATATATAGTATCTGGTACAGAAACTTGTGTTCTATGTTCATAAACTATATCTTCATGGGCACATAAATTTCTATAATTAGCAAGAATAGATAGATATATTTTAAGTGTTTCAGGATCTAATCCATAGATATCTGCTATTTCTTTTCTATCCTCTTCCTTTAATATGCCATATAACTCATTTATAAGCCCAAATGAGAGTACTTTTACTAAAATCCATAAAGGAATATATCCATACTTATTAATGTAGTGAGAAGTAGCTGTATGTTTATCACCATTAACTCTAATTTGTCTTTTCATCTTATTAATAACATCTATAACTCTTCTACTATCAGTAAAATTTTGATTAAAATTAGATGGTTTCAAATAATCAGCTTCTTTATATCCATATTTCTTACTTAATTGATAACTAATAATACTCTTAATATTATTTTCAATTATTAATAAGTTCTTAAATAATATATTTCTAAATGTTCTATCAAATAAGAAAACTGAATATAACT
>CAMYZQ010000013.1 GCA_947303895.1 uncultured Bacillota bacterium
AAATAAGAAGAGGAAATAAATACGATGCTATTATAATGGATCCTCCTTCATTTGGAAGAGGAGCTAATAAAGAAGTTTGGAGATTTGAAGAGAATCTTTATGACTTAGTTAAACTATGTATGCAAGTATTATCTGATGATCCATTATTCTTTTTAATTAATTCATATACTACAGGAATTAGTTCTGAAGTACTAAGAAATATTCTTTTATTAAACTTTAAAGATAAAGGAATAGTTACTAATGGTGAAGTAGGTTTACCTATGGAAAATAGTAAATTAAATTTACCTTGTGGTATATATGGTAGATGGGAAAAAGATAATGAATAACTTAAAAGTATTATATGAAGATAATCATATTATAGTAGTAGTTAAAGAACCTAATATAATAGTTCAAGAAGATGATACTAAAGATAAAGATTTACTTACTATGGTTAAAGAATATGTAAAAGTTAAATATAATAAACCTGGTAATGTATATATTGGTTTAGTACATAGATTAGATAGACCTGTTGGAGGAGTTATGGTATTTGCTAGAACTTCTAAAGCAGCATCAAGACTATCTGAATCTATTAGATTAAAAGAAATTAAAAAAACATATTTAGCTATTGTACATGGTAAAACAAAAGAAAAAGAAAAGTTAGTAGATTATATCTCTAAAGATGAAAAAACTAATACTACATATTTAGATAAGAATGGTAAAGAAGCTATTCTTACTTATGAAACTTTATATTATGATGAAAGAAATGATAGATCACTTATTAAAGTAAATCTTGAAACAGGTAGACATCATCAAATAAGATTTCAATTAAGTAATATAGGTCATCCAATAGTAGGAGACAATAGATATGGTAAAATGGAACACGAAAACATTAAACTGTTCTCATATTCATTAGAGTTTATACATCCGGTAACAAGAGAAAAAATGGTATTTAAAGAGATTCCTAACTGGAGTATAATAGAAAGTGTAAAGGAGTTAGTATGAAGAATTTATATATAGACTTTGATGGAGTTATATTAGACACAATAACTCCAGTATATGATTTAGCAAGAAAACTTAATTTAGATGTTAAAACACAAACTAAAGAAGTAGGTTTATTATTTTCTAAGATTGATTGGGAAACATTAATTGAAGAAAGTCCTGCTTTAAATGATAGTATTAATGCTATTAAGAAATTAAAGAAATCTAAGAAGTTTAATATTAGTATATTAACTCACGTTAATTCACTAAAAGAAGCTAAATCTAAAATAGAATTTATTAATAGTTTATTTAATGATTTAACAATTATACCTGTACCAAAATCTTGTTCTAAAACTATGATGACTCAAACTAAGAATGCTATCTTAGTAGATGATTATTCTGGTAATTTAAGAGAATGGAAAGAAGCAGAAGGAATAGCAGTTAAATTTAGTAAAGAGAAAGAAGAATCTGAATTTATTGATATTACCTCACTTGATGAACTTCTAGAATTATTTTAATGAATATTAAAACACTTAGTGTTGGTAGATTACAGGCTAATTGCTATATATTAGAAAAGAATAATAAAGTGTTAATAATTGACCCAGGGGACGAATTTGAAAAAATAGAATCTGAAATAAATGGTGAAGTAGTAGGAGTATTAATAACTCATAATCATTTTGATCATGTAGGGGCTTTAAAACAAATAATTAAAAAGTATAATCCTATGCTTTATTATCATAATATTAATGATGAAGTATCATATGATAAATTAATAGATGTTCATGAAGAAAAATATAAAACAAATGATTTTGAATTTGAGGTTATATATTTTCCTGGACATAGAAATGATTTAAGTGCATTTTATTTTAAAGAAGATAATGTTATGTTTGATGGAGATTTTATTTTTGAAAATGGACTTGGTAGAGTAGATTTACCTTATAGTAATAAAGAAGAAATGATTAAATCTATTAATAAAGTAATGAAATATGATGATAGTATTACATTATACCCTGGACATGGAAATAAAACTAATTTAGGAATAGAAAAAGAATGGATTATTGATTAATCCATTCTTTTATATTTATCTCCTTGGTAAATATCTCTCTTTACCATTTCTTTATCTATTTCATTTAAGACTCCAAATTTCTTAACTAACCAGTTTGGCTCAATTAAGTCTTCAACATCTGGGTCTCCAGTAATTCTATTTATTACGATGTCTTCTCTTAGGTATTCTAATTGTTCACAAACTATGTCTACATATTCTTCTTTAGTTAATATATGAAAATGTTCTTTTTCATATAAATCATATAACTTAGTTCCTTTTAAAACATGAAGCATATGTATTTTAATACCTAGTATATTTTTATTTGATAAATACTTAACAGTATTTATCATATCTTCTTTTGTTTCATATGGAAGACCATTTATTATGTGGACAACTACATCTATATTTCTTTTGTTTAGTTTTTCTAAACAATCATCAAACTCTTTTAGAGAGCAACATCTATTAATTAGTTTTGCTGTTTTTTCATTAGTAGTTTGAAGTCCTAGTTCAATAACTAGGTTAGTTCTATGAGATAATTCTTCTAAATAATCTAATACTTCATCTGATATAGAATCTGGTCTAGTTGCTATATTTAAACCAATAACATTATCTAGTGCTAGAATAGATTCATATTTCTCCTTTAAAACTTCCAAAGGAGCATAAGTATTAGTATTAGCTTGGAAATAACCAATATATTTAGAACCTGGCCATTTCTTTTCCATAATATCTCTTACTTCATAAAACTGTTTTATCAAATTAGTCTCATGATTTTTATTAGATCCAGATAAACAATATATGCATCCACCAGTTCCTTTAGTACCATCTATATTAGGACATGTAAAACCAGCATTTAAACTAATCTTCATTACTTTACATCCATATTTCATTTGGTTATAGTAATTTAAAGTATAATATCTTTTATTATCTAAAGAATATTTAAACATTTTTCTCACCTAGATGTATTATATCATATTGCTTTTTTATATAAAATAATTTATAATTGACTTAATTGATGTTGAAGAAAAGTAGTAGTAAATGGACTATTCAAAGAGAGTTAGTGGTTGGTGTAAACTAATAATAAGAAGTTTATGAACTTGTTTTGGAGTTAAATCGTTATTCGCGTTAAGAATTAAAGAGCATAGAAAATCTATGAAGTAAGGTGGTACCGCTAGTAATAGTCCTTACATCATAGGTTTTTATTTTTTTAGGAGGATAAAATGGAAAAATTAGTACAGTTAGGAATTATATTTGTAGTATTTTTTGCAATAGTATATTTATCATATTATACTTTTATACTTAGATCATATGCTAGAGCAAGAAAGAAAGATAAGATTAAGAAGATGCCTGCAGATCTTAGTATTATGATTAATTATTTTAATATAGATATAGAAAAAGTAGGAGCTATATATGCCCTTAGATGGCTGAATTTTGTTAATGCTTTTTTAGTAGCATTAATAGCTACATTAATAGTAGGATTAAAAGGGTATATACTTCAAATGATTGTAGCTGCTTTATTAGTATTTCCATTTATACTTGGTTCATACTCATTAGTAGCTAGAATACTTAAGAGAAAAGAAAGGAAGAAAGAAAATGTATAATTTTAAAGAAATAGAAGCAAAGTGGCAAGAATATTGGGATAAGAATAAAACATTTAAAACAGATGGTTATGATTTTTCTAAGCCTAAATTCTATGCGTTAGATATGTTTCCTTATCCATCAGGAGTAGGATTACATGCTGGACATCCAGAAGGATATACAGCAACAGATATAGTATCTCGTATGAAGAGAATGCAAGGATATAATGTACTTCATCCAATGGGATACGATTCATTTGGTTTACCAGCAGAACAATATGCTATTCAAACTGGTAATCATCCAGCTAAGTTTACAGAAGAAAATATTAAAATATTCCAAGGACAATTAAAGAGACTTGGATTCTCATATGATTGGGATAGAGTTATATCTACATCAGATCCAAGTTATTATAAATGGACACAATGGATATTTAAAAAGTTATATGAAGATGGTTATGCTAAACAAATTAATATGCCTGTTAACTGGTGTGAAGAACTTGGAACAGTTTTAGCTAATGATGAAGTTATAGATGGTAAGAGTGAAAGAGGAGGATATCCTGTTGTTAGAAAAGATATGAAACAATGGGTTATAGATATTCCTGCTTTTGCTGAAGATTTATTAAGTGGATTAGATGAAATAGATTGGCCTGAATCAACTAAAGAAATGCAAAGAAACTGGATAGGTAAAAGTATTGGGGCACACGTAACATTTAAGATTAAAGGTACAGATGATTCATTTACAGTATTTACTACTAGATGTGATACTTTATTTGGTGCTACATATTGTGTACTTGCTCCAGAACATGTATTAGTAGATAAGATTACTACAAGTGAACAAAAAGAAGCTGTAGATAAGTATAAAAAAGAATGTGCTACTAAATCTGATTTAGAAAGAACAGAATTAAATAAAGATAAGACTGGTGTATTTACTGGAGCTTATGCTATTAATCCTGTTAATGGAACTGAAATTCCTATTTGGATATCAGATTATGTATTAGCTAGTTATGGTACAGGTGCTATTATGGCAGTTCCTGCACATGATGAAAGAGACTATGAATTTGCTAAGAAATTTGATATTCCAATTATTCAAGTATTAGAAGAAGTAACTGGTAAAGTTAATGAAAATGAATCATATAAAGAATCTATAGTAGCTATAGTATATGATCCTGAAAATGATAAATATTTAACAATTAATTGGCATGATAAAGGTGGAAGATTATTTATTGGAGGTTCTATTAAAGATAATGAAGATCCAATAGATTGTGCTTTAAGAGAAGTAACTGAAGAAACTGGTTATGATGATTTAGAACTTGTTTATAGTGGATTTAAAATTAATCATCATTATTATGCTTATAATAAAGATAAATATTTTGGTATTGATTGTACACCAATTATGTTTAGATTAAAATCTAATCATATGGTTAATCAAAACTTAGATGAAGATGAAGAATTTACAGTAGAATGGGTAGATAAAGAAACTGCTCTTAATGAAATAAAAGATGAATTACATTTAAAATCATTTGACTATGTTACTAATGGTGGTGCTATGGTTGGAGATGGAATTCATATTAATTCAGAATACTTAAATGGATTAAATAAAGAACAAGCTATTGATAAAATGATTGCTTGGTTAGAAGAGAATAAATGTGGTAATAAACAAATTAATTACCGTATTAGAGAATGGATATTTGCTAGACAAAGATATTGGGGAGAACCAATACCTGTTATTCATTTAGAAGATGGAAGAGATGTAGTATTAGATGATAAAGATTTACCATTAATTCTTCCTGAAATGGATGATTATAAGGGTAGAAATGGTATGGCTCCACTTGAGAATGCTACTGAATGGAAGAATGTAGAAATTGACGGCGTTAAAGGAGTTAGAGAAACTTCAACTATGCCTGGTTCTGCAGGATCATCTTGGTATTTCTTAAGATATATTGATCCTACTAATGATGAAGTATTTGCTGATAAAGAATTATTAGATCATTGGATGCCAGTAGATTTATATGTTGGTGGTCCAGAACATGCTGTAGGACACTTATTATATGCTAGAATGTGGAATCAATTCTTATATAATAAAGGTTATGTAAGCGTTAAAGAACCATTTAAGAAATTAGTACACCAAGGTATGATTTTAGGATCTAATGGTATTAAGATGGGTAAGAGATATCCTGAATATGTTGTTAATCCTGATGATGTTATTAAAGAATATGGTACTGATACTTTACGCATGTATGAAATGTTTATGGGCCCATTAGAGGCTGATAAACCATGGAATGATGAAGCAGTTAATGGTATTAAGAAATTCTTAGATAGAGTATGGAGATTATATCATGAAGATTCTAAAGAATTTAAAGATAACTCTAACTTAGATAAAGTATATAATCAAACAGTTAAGAAAGTTACTGAAGACTATGAATCATTAAACTTTAATACTGCTATTTCACAAATGATGATATTTGTTAATGCTGTATATAAAGAAGATTCTTGGAATGAAGAATATGCTAAAGGATTAGTTAAATTATTAAATCCAATAGTTCCTCATATTACTGAAGAAATATGGAGTGAAGTATTTAATAATACTGAATCAATTGCATATGAACCATGGCCAACATATGATGAATCTAAATTAGTAGATAATACATATGAATTAGTTGTTCAAGTAAATGGTAAAGTTAGAGGTAAGATTGAAGTTTCATCAGATATTTCAGATGATGAAATTAAATCTATGGCTAAAGAAATAGAAAATGTTCAAAGATTTATCGAAGGACATGAAATAGTAAAAGAAATAATTGTACCTAAGAAATTAGTTAGTATAGTTATTAAGTAAAAATAAAAGCAAGTAATAATTACTTGCTTTTTTTATGTTCAGTTGTAGTTATATTCCAATCTCTTACTATTTGTGATCTTAAAGTATCATATCTTGCTTCATATTCTGCTACATCTGTTATTCCCCATAAACCACGATTAAACATATATTCAATCTTAGCATTTTTATATTTATCTATAGTATTAATAACGTATGTTAAATCTATTGTTTTAGCTCTATGTTCTTTTTTAATACATTTAAACATACTATCAGTAACAGTCAAAAAAGTATCCCAAGCATTTTCTCCACAAAAACTATCAAATTGTTCATTAAAGTTAATTGCTTGTTCACCATATTTACCAGCTCTTAATAGATCATTTTTAAATAATGATATACCATTTAATGTTACAGTTTTATCTATAAAACTTTCATAATCACTTAGATTTTTATATTTTGTTTTAGGCGCATTATCACTTGCTACTAAAAGTAGTTTTAAAAATGGCCATGTTCTTATAGAAGAAGTACCTTCATTACTTGCAGACCCTGCAATAAACCTTGGTCTATTATATCCATATAATAATTTTTCTGTATCAGTATTGTTTTCAAATGTTTCAGGGAATCTTTTTTCAAATGAAAGTAAATTATACATCTCATTCATTGCTTCATTTAATTCTGTTCCTTTTGTTTCCCATTTATTATTAACTTCTTTAATTTTTTTTAAACCTATATATGTTATTCCATTACTATCTTGTGAATAATATCTATTTGTATCTCCATGTTGAACTTCATGAATAGCAACTCTTAGTTGTTCCATAAAGGAAGGTTTCTTAATATTAGCTATTCTTATTTTTGATACATATTCTTTTCTTCTTAGGATAGTATTAATAAAACTTTTTTTAACATATCTTCTACAATTTCCACCATTATTCTTTTTTATATTTATATTATCGATACCTTGACATTTAAATCCTTTAATATCTTCTATTAATCTAGTACGATATTTTTCTTTACTTTTTATATCTGGTGTCATAAATTCAGAAACTATATCAGTAGCCCCTAAGAATAATTCTAGCTTTTCTAAAGGCATTTTTTTCATTTCATCAGCAGTCATAAAAATACCTCCTTTTCATCAAAAATAATATCATTTTTATGCCTTTTTTGTCAATTTAAGTAGGCATTATATAAAATAACATTTTTTTTAAAATATTTGGTTGACAACCATTTTATAAAATGATATTATTTTAATTGTCAACGAGATGCTCGATTAGCTCAGTTGGTAGAGCGCTTGACTGTTAATCAAGATGTCACAGGTCCGAGTCCTGTATCGAGCGCCATTTAAAAAAATAGAACCATTTGGTTCTTTTTTTGTGTTATAATGATAATAGAGGTGTAACATGAAAAGAAAAGTTTTAATTATTTTATTATTAATTTTAGGTTTGTTTGTTTTTACAGGATGTGGTAAAGAGGATCCTAGTAAAGCAGTAAAGGAAAATTTAGAAGCAAAAGGGTATACTTTTAATAATATATTATATGCTGATATGGATAATAGTGCATATTATCATATTACTAGTAAAGATGAAAAAATTTCAATATATAAATATACTAACGAAGATTATTGGAATGAAATTGAATATAGATATAATGATAGTGATATTAATGAAAAGTATGCTGATATCAAAAATAAAGATAATAATGATACTGATGAAGAAAAAGCACAATATGAATCATATGAAAAATGGTTAAAAGAAAATGATTTAACTAATGATGATATTTTAAATGTATTAGATTATTATGCTAAAAATCTAACTGACTAGGAGGGCAAAATGAAACAAGAATCATATTTTGATGGAGGATTATTCCAATTAATTGGATGGAAATTACTAGGAGCCGTAATAACTATATTTACTTTAGGTATTTGTTATCCTTGGGCAGTATGTAAAGTTTATAACTGGGAAGTTAAACATACTGTTATTAATGGTAGAAGACTAAAGTTTGATGGTAAAGCAATTCAATTATTTGGAAATTGGATTAAATGGGAACTATTAACTATAATTACCCTAGGTATTTATGGTTTTTGGGTTAAGATTAAACTTAAAAAATGGATTACAAAACATACACATTTTGTTGAATAAAGGGAGATTATTAGTATGAGTATAATAGATGATATTGTTGAAACTGTGAATGAGCTTTCTGTAGAGGAACAAAGTTTAGTATCAGCAGATGCTGTAGAAAAAGAGATAAATGATAGCAAGCAAAAGTATCTTGCTAATAATACTTTACCACCAATGGCAAAGTCATTATTGCTTACTCAATTGGAAGGACAAAAAGAAGCAGTGGATAGAATTAAAAAAAATTCTGAAAGCAAAATTGCTAGTTTAAGGAATAAACTATTAGATTTAGTTCAAGAAGCAGATAGGCAAGGCATGAAAGATCGTGCTATGGCTGAACTAAATAATTATAAGGAATTATTTAATTTTGTAATAGGCTACTTATCAGCTCAACCTGGTTCAGAAACTAATAAAATAATGAATGAGAGTATTGAACTTGCTAAGGTTGCAAAAAATACTCTTGTTGATTCTATAGATACATTTAATGATGGTGGCCTAAACGATACTCTTGAATTTGATGATGGCCCTAAACCAGGATCAAAATAATATATATTTCAACAAATGATTAGGGGGATTATTATATGCAAAAGATTGTTGGAGATATTTATTCGCTAGTTAATAAGATTTCCATAAATGAACAAAGAATAGTTAATGAAGACATTTATATTGAAAGAATAAACGGAGAAATTCTCCGCTTAGGCAAAGACAAAAGTAGATTACAAACATTAAAAATAGCTGAAATTAAGCATTTAAAAGATGAAAGAGAAAAAGCTAAAAATAACATAAATAGATTAATGAATAAAAATGATGATTTGTATAATGAATTAGAAAATCTAGTTCAATGTGCAAATGAATTAGATGCAATTGCAGATACTCTAATTATGCTTAATTATGCAAAAGAATTCTTTGAAAAAGCAGTAGAAGATCTAGTTCCACAAGTTAATAAAGAAAATGAGGCAGAGTTAATACTAAGAATTAAAGATAACGAAGCTGCAAGAGATACTTTTGATTTTGCTATGGGAATATGTAAAGGTATATCTCATAAATTTGAAGTAGTAAAAAAGTATCCAGGAAATAAAGATGTCAATTAAAAAGATGTGTTTTTACATCTTTTTTCTTTTTGTAAATATTTGTTATTATTATTGACTTTAAAGGGTAAAAATGGTATTATTAGTGCATAAATCAAAGGCGAAGAAGAGGAAAAGTAATAATTACTAAGTATTAGAGAGTTCTTTATATGCTGAAATAAGAATTACGATAGGATTATGAAAGAACACCTTGGAGCTTATTAGTTGAAATAGTAGTAGATTAATACGTTAACTTACGTTACAGTTTGAGGTAATAGAAATATTACGAATTAAGGTGGTACCACGACTAGATCGTCCTTTTGGATGACTAGTCTTTTTTGTTTTAAAGGAGGATAAAATGAAAAGAGTATTAATTAATGAATTAATTGAAAATGAAGAAAGTAAGATATCTGGGTTTGCTTCTAAGATTAGAGATACTAAATATATGATATTTGTAATCTTAAAAGATAGAACTGGATCTATTCAAGTTTCACTTGATAAGGGAACTCAAGAAGACTTATGTAAAGAACTAGATGGAGTATTATCTGGATCAGTTATTGAATTTACTGGTAAGATGGTTAAAAGTGAATATGTTAAACAAGGTGGTAAAGAATTTTTACCTACTGAAGTTAATGTAATTTCTAAAGCAGAAGCATCTCCATTAGAAGAAAATGCAAATATAGATACTAGATTAAATTATAGATGGATAGATTTAAGAACAGATAAGAATCAATTAATGCTTAATGTACAAAGTACTTTTGTTGAAGGAATGAGAGAACATTGCTATAAAGAAGGATTTACTGAAATACATTCTCCAAAATTAATTGGGGCTGCTTCAGAATCTGGATCATCAGTATTTGAAGTAGAGTATTTTGATAGAAAAGCTTATTTAGCACAAAGTCCACAATTCTATAAACAAATGGCATTAGTATCAGGTCTTGAAAGAGTATTTGAAGTAGCTCCATGTTTTAGAGCAGAAAACTCAAATACAAATAGACATGCTACTGAGTTTACATCATTCGATATTGAAATGGCTTATATAGATTCATTCGAAGATGTAATGGATTTTGAAGAAGATTTAATTATTGCCGGTTTAACAAAAGTAAAAGAAAAATATGATGAACAAATAAAAGATTTATTTAATACAGAAGTTATTATTCCAACAAAACCATTCCCAAGAATTAAACTAGAAGATTTATACAAGGAAATGGAAAAGAGATATGGTTATCAAATACCAGAATATGATGTTGGTGATATGAATGCAGAAGCAGAAGGTCTTGCTTATAAGTATGCAATGGAAGTTTATGGGCATGAATTTATTTTCATAACAGACTTTCCAAAGACTAAGAGAGCTTTCTATCATATGAGAAAGAATGATGTTCCACAAGGTTATGACTTAATCTGGAGAGGTACTGAAATAACTACTGGAGCACAAAGAGAGCATAGATATGAAGTATTAAAAGCTCAATGTGAAGAAAAAGGTTTAACTAAAGACGTAGAATTCTATTTACAATTCTTTAAATATGGTTGTCCTGCTCATGGAGGATTTGCTATAGGAATTGATAGATTCAATATGTTATTATTAAACATTCCATCTGTTAAAGAAGAAATGTTTATCTTTAGAGGACCTAATAGATTAGAACCATAGGAGGATAAAAATGAATAAATATAGAACACATACAATTAATGAACTATCAAATAAAATGATAGATGAACATGTAGTAGTTTCTGGATGGGTTGAAAATATAAGAGACCATGGTGGTGTATTATTTTTAGACCTAAGAGATGAATTTGATGTACTTCAAGCAGTATCTAATGACGATGATATGTTTAAAGGACTTGCTAAAGAATCAGTTGTTAGACTTGAAGGTAATATTAGAAAAAGATCAGAAGATACTATAAATGAAAAATTAAATACAGGTGATATAGAATTAGTAGTTGATTCTCTAGAGGTTCTAGGCGAATCATTACATGAATTACCATTTTCTATTAAACAATCTAAATCTACTAAAGAAGATGTAAGACTTAAATATAGATATTTAGATTTAAGAAATGATGAAGTTAAGAATAATATCTTATTAAGAAGTGAAATTCTTCACTTTATTCGCAATAAGATGTATGATCTTGGTTTTACCGAAGTTCAAACTCCAATTCTTACTGCATCATCTCCTGAAGGAGCAAGAGACTTTGTTGTTCCTAGTAGATTATTTAAAGGAAGATTCTATGCTTTACCACAAGCACCACAAATATATAAAGAATTATTAATGGTTGGTGGTATTAGTAAATATTTCCAAGTAGCACCTTGTTTTAGAGATGAAGATGCTAGAAAAGATAGAACATTAGAGTTCTACCAATTAGACTTAGAAATGTGTTTTCCAGAGGAAGAAGATATATTAAAAGTTGGAGAAGAAATCTTCTATTCTACATTTACTAAATTTTCTAATAAAGAAGTATCTAGTGTTCCATTTAGAAGAATAGCTTATAGAGATGCTATGAATGATTATGGTACTGATAAACCAGATTTAAGAAACCCTCTTATCATTAAAGATGCATCAGAAGTATTAAAACATACTACATTTAAACCATTTGCTAATTCAACTATTAAAGTAATAGTAGTAGACAATATTGGTGATAAACCAAATAGTTGGTTTAATGAAGTTGTAGACTTTGCAACATCTATTGGTATGCCAGGTATTGGATATATTACTTTAATGGAAGATGGAACATTTAAAGGACCTATAGATAAATTCTTATCTACAGAAGAAAGAGATAACTTAATTAAAGAATTTAATATGAAAACTGGATCAGTTATGTTCTTTATAGCTAATAAGAATTTAAAACAAGCTCAAAAGTTTGCTGGTCAAATCAGAACTGAATTAGGAGAAAAACTTGGATTAATAGATAATAATAAATTAGAATTATGTATTATTAAAGATTTCCCTATGTTTGAATATGATGAAAAAGAAAAGAAATATGAATTCTGTCATAATCCATTCAGTTTACCTCATGGAGGAATGAAAGATTATGAAGAAAAAGAAATAGATGATATTCTAGCTTACCAATTTGACTTTGTATGTAATGGTAATGAAATGGCTTCTGGTGCTATTAGAAACCATGATATTAAATCATTAATCAAAGGATTTGAAATAGTTGGTTATACTAAAGAAGAAGTTGAAAAGAGATTTACTTCTTTAATGACTGCATTTAAATATGGATG
Organism: uncultured Bacillota bacterium; assembly: GCA_947303895.1. Classification (GTDB taxonomy): domain Bacteria; phylum Bacillota_I; class Bacilli_A; order RF39; family UBA660; genus RUG13038. The sequence continues at coordinate 12,781 of CAMYZQ010000013.1, forward strand.
TCCTCCACATGGTGGAATGGCTCCTGGTATTGATAGAATGATTATGCTTATTAAAGATGAACCAAACTTAAGAGAAGTTCAAGCATTCCCAACTAGTAGCTCAGGACAAGACTTTATGATGGGTTCACCAAGTTATTTAACTGATAAACAATTAGAAGAATTAGGTATAGAAATTAAAAAAGAGGAGGAATAATATGAGTAAGTTTACTAAAGAAATGGTTGATGACTATGCAGAAAAATTACTTATTGGTTTAACTCCTGATGAAAACAAAATGGTTCTAGATGAATTTGATGTTATTGATGAACAAATTAATGTTATCAATGATATTCCTGGAATAGAAAATGTAGAACCTATGACTCACACTCTAGATGATTTTGAATATGAACTTAGAGAAGATGAAGTAGAAGAATCTGTTTCTATTGAGGATTTACTATCTAACTGTAAAGATGTTAGTGGTAGAGAAGTAGAAGTACCAAAGGTGGTGGGATAATGAAATACATGAATAAAAGTATTGAAGAACTTCATGAACTTTTAAAGAGTGGTGAAGTAACTTCAAAAGAATTAATTGAAGAATCATTAGAATTATCTCACAAAGTTCAAGATGAATATAATGCATTTGTAACTATATTAGATAATGCTAAAGAAACTGAAGTAACTGATAACTTATTATCAGGTATTCCATGTGGTATTAAAGATAACTATTCAACTAAAGGAATATTATCTACAGGATCATCTAATACACTTAAAGATTATGTTCCATTCTTTGATGCTACTGCTTATGCTAAATTAAAAGAAGCAGGAGCCATAATGGTTAATAAGACTGCTATGGATGAATTTGGTATGGGTGGAACAGGTACTACTTGTCATACAGGTGTAGTATTAAATCCATGGGATAAAACTAGAATGTGTGCAGGATCATCTGCAGGTTCTGCTTGTGCTGTAGCAGCAGGTGTTTATCCATATGCTACTGGATCTGATACAGGAGACTCTATTAGAAAACCAGCTGCATACTGTGGAATTGTCGGATATAAACCAACATATGGAATGATATCTAGATATGGATTATTTCCATTTGCTTCTTCATTAGATCACTTAGGAGTTTTAACAAGAAATGTTAAAGATGCTGCTATTGTTGTTGATAATATGAAGGGTATAGATAAAAACGATATGACTTCTTGGGATTCAAGTAAGATAAATCTTACTAAAGCTTTAACAGGAGATGTTAAAGGTAAGAAGTTATGTTTTGTTAAAGAAATAACAGACCTAGATAACTATAAAAATGCTAGTCCTGAATTAAAGGCTCATTTAGAAAATTATTATAAAGTATTAGAAAAATGTAAAGAACTTGGTATGGAAGTAGATGAAGTATCAGTAGATAGAACACTGCTTAATGCTTCAGCTTCAGTATACGTAGTTATATCATGTGCAGAAGCAACATCTAACATGTCTAACTTAACAGGTATTATCTTTGGACCTAGATCTGAAGGATTTGATAACTGGATAGATATGGTTAAAGATTATAGAACTAAAGGATTCTCTTCTTTAATTAAAAGAAGATTTGTAATTGGTTCTTATGTACTTCAATCACAAAACCAAGAAAGATATTTTAGAAATGCTCAAAGAGTAAGAAGATTACTTGTAGATGCATGGAAAGATTTATTTAAAAAATATGATGCAGTTATATTACCAGTAGGAATTGGACCTGCTAAACATTTTGATAGTGATAAAGATATGCTTTCAAATGATTTAGAAACTGTTACTCTAGATGAACATTTACAAATAGGTAACTATGGAGGATTCCCATCTATTACTATTCCAGATGGATTTGTAGATGGTATGCCAGTAGGTGTTAATATTACAGGTAACTGTTATGATGATGAAAATGTACTTAATATTGCTTATGCTTTAGAGGGTGCTATGGAATATAAAAATCAAATAGCAAAGGAGGCTGAGTAATATGGGATATAGAGCAAAGATTGGACTTGAAATGCACTGTGAAATATCAGAAACAAATACTAAAGTATTTTCAAGTGCTAGAAATAGTTATTCAGTAACTCCAAATGAAAATATCAGGGCCATTGATATGGCTTTCCCTGGAATACTTCCAGTAGTTAATAAAGAAGCTGTTAAAATGGCTATAATGGCATCTATGGTATTAAATTGTCAACAACCAAAATATATGTATTTTGAAAGAAAGAACTATTACTATCCAGATCTTCCAAAAGGTTTCCAATTAACACAAGAAACTAAACCAATACCTGTAGGTATTTATGGTCATGTTGATTTTGAATGTAATGGTAAAGTATGTAGAGTAAGAATTAATAACTTACACTTAGAAGAAGATGCTGCATCTTCAGATCACTTATATGATACAACTGTAATTGATTATAATAGAGCTGGTGTTCCACTTCTTGAATTAGTTACAGATCCAGATTTAACATCTGCTGATGAAGCAGTAGCTTTCCTAGAACATATGAGAACTGTATATCAATATCTTGGTATTTCAGAAGCTGATTCTAAGAAAGGTCAAATAAGATGTGATGTTAACGTTTCTATTATGGATGAAAACTTGGATCCAGAAGAACCAAGTAACTTTGGTACCAAAGTTGAAGTTAAGAATGTTAACTCTTTTGGTGGAGTTAGGGATGCTATTAATTATGAAATTAAAAGACAAACTAAACTTAAAGAAGAGGGTACATATGATGATATGCCTCAACAAACAAGAAGATGGGATGAAGAATCTCAATCAACTATATTTATGAGAAGTAAAGTTGATGCAGTAGATTATAAATACTTCGTTGAACCAAATATTCCTAAGTTTAAATTAACTGATGAATGGTTAGAAGAAATAAGAAAATCTATTCCTGAACTTGCCTTTGATAGAAAAAATAGATATATGAATGAATATGGTTTATCAGAATATGATTCAGATATATTAGTTAAAGAAAAGAAAATAAGTGACTTCTTTGAAGATACAGTAAAACTTGGAACTGATCCAAAAGAAGCTTGTAACTGGGTTAATGGTATGATTCTTTCATACTTAAATTACAACATGATTACAATTGATGAATTCTATATGACACCAGATATGCTTCATGATTTAATTAAGTTAATCGATGATAAAACTATTTCATCTAAACAAGGTAAAGAAGTATTTGCTAAGTGCCTAGAACAACAAAAAGAACCTGTTCAAATCGTTAAAGATGAAGGTATGATGCAAATAACTGATGAATCATCTATCGAGATAATAGTAGATGAAGTATTAGCAGAACAAGCAGAGGCTATAAAAACTTATGACCCTGAAAATCCTAAAGCACTTGATTACTTTATAGGACAAGTAATGAAGAAAACTAGAGGAAAAGCTAATCCATCAACTGCTTATAAGATGATGAAGGAAAAATTAGATAATATGACAAAATAGACTAGTAAAAACTAGTCTTTTTTGTTATAATTTTGGTATATAAAAAAGGGTGCGTATTATGAATGATAATATAACAAGAGATGAGATTAATGGTATTATTAGTGAAAATAATAAACTAAGAACTCTTATTAAAATTTTTATTATTGTTTTGTTAGTATTATTAATATTTTTATTCTATTTTAAAAAGAATATAGTAGATGTTAATTTTAAATTAAATGGATCTGATACTGTTGTAGTAAATGTATTTGATGAATATAAAGAAGAGGGTGCTACTGCAGTTATTCATGGTGTTGATAAAACTGATGAAATAATTATTAATTCTAAAAAAGTTAATACTAGTAAACTTGGAACTTATAAAGTAACTTATAAACTTAAAATAGGTATTTTAAATATATCAAAAAGATTAACTAGAAAAGTAGAAGTAGTAGATATTAAATCTCCTGAGATTGAAGTTGATACTGAAAGTATATTCTTAGATGTTAATGAAGAATTCTCTATACCTACAGCTACTGTAAAAGATAATTATGATGGTGATTTAACTGATAAACTTGAAGTTTCTAATAACGTAGATATTACTAAAATAGGGGAATATAATATTACTTATAAAGTTAAAGATTCATCTAATAATAAAGCTAAAAAAGAAATAAAAGTATATGTTAGAGATCATAAAGATAATTGTAAGATAGTTATTAACATAGAAGAACAAAAACTTAGATATTATCAAAAGGGTAAAGTAGTATTTGAAACAGATATAGTATCTGGTCAAAATGATAGAACTCCAAGAGGAACATACTCTATCTTAGATAAGGCTAGAAATGCAAGATTAGTTGGAGATGATTATGATACTATAGTTAGATATTGGATGCCATTTGTTGGTAGAAGCTATGGTATTCATGATGCATCTTGGAGAAGTAGATTTGGTGGAACTATTTATAAATATAATGGTTCACATGGATGCGTAAATGTTAGCTCAAAAGCAGCTGCACAACTATATGATATGGTAGAAGTTGGTACACCAGTTATTATTGAATAAAGGGCACTTTTATAAGTGCTTTTTTTAGTTAATTCCTTGTTTATTTTAGTAAAAAATGTTATACTAATTTATAGAATAAGAATTGAAAGGGGAGAAATAGTATGAATAAGACAATTACTATTACTAATGACAAAGGTCAAAAGGTAATTGCAGATATTGTTTCGATCGTTAATATTAGTTCTTTAGATACTGAATATATCATTTATACATTTAATAGAAAAGATGAATCAGGAAATATAAAAGATTATGTTTCTAGAATAAAAGAAGAAAATGGTAAATATGTTCTAGAACAAATAGAAGATTCTGAGGAATGGAATAAAGTAAAAGAAATGATACTTAATTCTGTTAAGGAGGCCTAATATGAAAGAAGAGACTCCTAATAAAATATCTTGGACTAATCCATCTATTGGAGTTACTAATAATAGTAGCTTAAATGATAAATTAAATGAAAGTAATAAAATAATAAATGAATTACAAAATGAAGTAAAAGTATTACAAGATAAAATAACTAAATTAACAAATGAAGAAATTCCTACTGTTTCTACTAAAAAAGAAGAAGTAAGTATGGATTTACCTTTCTCTTCATCATTTATAGAAACAACAAATGCTGAACCTGAAAAGAAAAATGAAGATGCAGTTCAATCAATACTTGAATCTGTTAAAGAAGAAGTTAAAGAAGAACCAAAAGAAGAAAAAACTGATATGCCTACATTTAGTGAGTTAATGGAGGCAGAATCAAAAGAAGATAGATTATCAATTGTAGTTAATAGATATAATACAGATATAGAAGCTATTACTAAAGGTAAAGGTGCTAAGTTTATATCTTTATCTGAAACAGAACAAACTAAACTACAAACAGGAAAGATTAATTAATCAGAGGTGAAATATGAAACTTAAAAAGAAAGAAACTAAGAAAGAAGATTTAACTGATATAGTTGATAAGATTACTGAAAGCTTTAATGAAGAATTAGATGAGGAAGTTAAAGAAGTTGAAGAATTCATTAATGATGAAACTGAAGAAGTAGAAGTAAAAGAAATTAAAAAAGAATCAGTTAAAAAAGAACCTGTTAAGAAAGAAAAGGAAGAACCTATGAAGAAAAGAACTAGAAAGAAATTTAAAATAGATTTATCAATAATAGTTTTTATAGCAGTTTTAGTTTTAGCTGCTGGAATAGTAATATTCTTAACTATTGGTAATGGTGGAAGTAAGTACGGTGAAAGACTTAAAGGAATTGAAAAGATTTCATTTACTAAGAAAGAAAAGAATAAATTAGTTAATGAACTTAAGAAGAATGAAAATGTTACTAGTGCTTCAATAGATATTCAAGGTAAATTAATATACATTATGTTTAATGTTAAAGAAGAAGTATCTTTAGATGATGCTAAGAATATTGGAAATGAATCATTAAATAGTATTAGTGATGCAGTTAAAGGTTTCTATGATATTAATGTATTAATTACTAAGAAAGATGAAAAAGGAACTGAAGAAAGTAAATTAGATGCTGATGGTAAGGAAGAAATAATTATTCATAAAGAATTCCCAATATCAGGATATAAGAGAAAGTCATCTGACCATATAGTTTGGTAATATAGGAGAAATATATGAAAAGAAAGAAAAGTATTAAAAGAAAGAGAATAATAGTAGTATCATCGATTATTATTGGTGTATTACTTATTGGACTTATTATTTTCTTAGTTAATAGAAATAATAAAAATAATGGAGTATTCTCTGTTTTAGAACAAAGATGGATAGAAAAGAATTCATCACAAGTAGTTGATATTTCAGTATTAAATGATGTTCCTATCTTTGGTTATGAAGGATCTGGAGTATTCTTTGATTTTATGGAAGATTTTAGTGATGAAACTGGTATTAAGTTTAATATGATTCCATATAGAGTAGATATTCCTGAAGGTTTAAAAGATTATGCTTTTATTACAAGTAATAATACAAGAGTAGGAGAAAATGAAGTATTATTCTATACTGATAACTATGTTTTAATTAGTAAAGATAATACAAGTATTAAGAATTTATCTAATTTAAATAATGCTACTATTGGAGTACTTGATACTGATTTAAATAAGATTAAAGATTATTTAGATGATAATTCAAGTGTTATTTATAATACATATAATAATATTGATTCTTTAGTAGAAGCTATGAATAATAATGGTATTTTATATGCTATTATTCCAAAAACTCAATACATTAGTTATATATTTAAAAATAATTATTATATAGCATATAACTTTAATGAACTTGTTATTAATTATAATTTTGTTATAAATGGGGAAGACAAAACATTAAATAGTATTCTTCAAAAATATTATGTAAGATGGAAAAAAGATAAATTAAGTAAAGCTTATAATTCTAGATTACTTACTGAATATTTTGAAGATAAAGGTGTTGATGATACATCAATAGCTAATTTTTCAGGTAAGGAATACGTTTATGGATATGTTAAAAATCTTCCATATGATTCAAAAATAAATGATGATTTTATTGGATATAATAGTCAAGTATTAGATGAATTTGCCGAAAGTATGAATATTACTTTTAAAATCAAAGAGTTTAATTCAGTTAAAGAATTAGTTAAAAATATGAATGAAGGTAAAGTAGATATTACTTTTGATTATTATGATTTTTCTGATTTAACTGAAGAATTTGATTCTACATCAGTTTTATTTGATACTAAGATAGTTGCATTAACATCTATTAATGATACAACTACAATTGTTCCATCACTTAGAACTCTTCAGAATACTGAAGTTATTATGTTAGATGATAAACTTGCTACATATTTTAAGAATACTGTAGGAGCTAATCCAAAAACATATAAGAAGAGTGGATCTTTATTTAATGCTATAGATGATAAGAGTTTAATTATTCTTGATTATAATGTTTATAATTATTATAGAAATTCTAAATTAGATAATTATAAAGTTATATATGAAACAAGAATTGATAACGTTGATTATGATTATTTAATTCTTAATAATGCTGAAAATAAGGCGTTTAATGGATTATTTAAGTTCTATATATCATCAATTAATCAAGATATATATATGTCAAGAGCTATGCTTAAATTAAGTAAAGATAGTAAGAAATTAGATTTAACATTAATTTATATTTTAATCTTCCTTGGAGTTCTATTAGTTATCGGATTTATATATTTAAAATATAAGAGTGGTAAATATAGAATTACTAAAACCGATAGACTAAAATATGTTGATAGTTTAACTTCTTTAAAGAATAGACATTATTTAAATAAAAACTATGAAAAGTGGCAAGAAAATAAAATATATCCACAAGCAGTTATTATAGTTGATGTTAATAAGATTGGTCATATTAATGATGTATATGGACATCAAGAAGGTGATAATACTATTAAAAAGGCTGCTAATGTATTAATTAATAATCAATTAGAACAAAGTGATATAGTTAGAACTAATGGTGATGAATTCTTAATTTATATGGTTGGATATGCAGAGAATAAAGTAATTGCATATATTAGAAAACTTCATAAAGAATTTAAGAATTTACCATATGGATATGGTGCTACTTTAGGATATAGTATGATCGAAGATGATGTTAAAACTATTGATGATGCTATTAATGAAGCAGTATTAGAAGTTAAAACTAATAAAGAAATGAATATAGAGGAAAAATAAATAGGTGTAAAATGAAAAGCAAATTTCAAAATTTTAAAAAATTTTGTTTAGATATTTTTAAGCTTTTAAGAAAGCCAGTTGTTTCAGTATTATCTGGAAACCTTGCTTTCTTTTTCCTGCTTTCAGCAATTCCAATTATTCTTTTAATAGGAATAGCTGCTAATACATTTTCTTTCTCAATAGATAGTTTTATTAGTTTCTTACAACAATCTCTTCCTGCTAGTACTAGTGAACTAGTTATTCCATTATTCTCAGGAAGAGCATTAAATATAAATATAATATTTCTATTAATATGTGCTTTATATTTAATATCTTGTGGTACTAATTCAATTATTATGGTTGCATCTAATGTATATGATATTAAAACAAATGCATATAAGAATTATATTAAGTCATTTTTAATAACAGTATTATTATTCTTCTTATTTATATTCTTAATAATAGTTTTAATAGTAGGTAGTAAGTTCTTATTAATACTATCGGAATTACCTAATATGAATATAATATCTGATAATAGTGTTAAGATATTTAATTTCTTAAAATGGCCTGTATCAATAATAGTTATATATTTCACATTAAAGATAATATATGTGTTAACACCTAATAAATCTATTAGTTTTAAAAGTGTTACAAAAGGAGCTTTATTTACTACAGTATTCTGGATTATATTTACTGCAATATATTCTTTATATTCAATGAGTATATCTCCATATACTACATATTTTGGTAGTGCTGCTTCTATAGTAGTATTAATGATTTGGATTTATTTTATGGCATATATATTCGTTATTGGTATGATTATAAATGCTGTTGAAGAACAAAATAGTTATGTTGATTTAGAAAAGACTTTAACAAGTATTATGAAATAAAAAAGAAGGAGTAATCCTTCTTTTTACATTTTATGTAAAATGGTGGTCTTTATATCAGAAAATAGATATAAAAATATGGTATAATAATTATGTTAGAATGCGAGGTGTCGATTATGAAAAAGATTAGTAAAATAATTATATCTTTAATTATTGTTTTTTCTGTGTGTACACCTGCTATAAATAGTGTAGAAGCATTAGATACTACATATACTTATGCTTATATAGATGCTACTGAATTAAGTGTTAGATCTGGTCCTGGAACTAATTATTCTAGAATTAAGCATGATGAAGGTAGAGATATATATCTTGATAGACCAAGAGCAGTTGAAGTTATAGGTACTTCTGGAGAGTGGTCTAAGATTAGATTTAATTATTGGGGATTTACTTATGAAGGTTATGTATACACTAAGTATTTAGGTTCTAAATATACTCATACTATTGATCAAAACTATGCTAATACTTTAAGGCAAAAAGGATTCCCTGAATCATATGTTGAAAAGTTAGTTAAATTACATGCTCAACATCCAAATTGGAATTTTGAAGTATCTAAAACTAATATGACTCTAAATCAAGCTGTAGATGGTGAATATTCACCAATTAATAAGAACTTAATTAGTACATCTAATAAAGCTCAATTATCTACAGATCCAGGTGCTTATTCAAATGGAGTATATACACAATTTGAACCTGGTTGGTATGCACCAAATAAAGAAACATTAAAATACTATCTAGATCCAAGAAACTTTTTAGATGATAATAGTATATTCATGTTCGAACAATTATCATTTAATGAAAGTCAAAATGCTGCAGTTGTTCAAAACATTTTAACTGGAACATTTATGTCAGGAACATATGAATATAATGGTGGACAAAAATCATATGCTGAAACATTTGTTGAAGCAGGTAGAACTTATGGAGTAAGTCCTGTTCACTTAGCTGCTAGAGTTTTACAAGAACAAGGTAATAAAGGATCTGCTACTACAGAGATGACTGATAGTGAAGGTAAGAAATATTATAATTACTTTAACTTTGGAGCTTCTGGTTCAACATTAGAACAAATAGTTTCCGGAGCATTAAATTATGCTAAGAATAGAAACTGGGATAGTCCTTATGCTTCTATTATGGGAGGAGCTTCAGGAATTGCTAATGGTTATATAACTAGTGGTCAAGATACTATATTCTATGAAAAATTTAATTTAGTAGGATCATCTATTTATTGGCATCAATATATGGCTAATATTCAAGCACCATATAAAGAAAGTTATACAACATATACTTCATATTGGAAGGCTGGCTTAATGGATTTACAATTTACATTCAAAATTCCAGTATATTCTGATATGGGAGCAGGTACAGTTATTCCTACTCAAAGTAATAATGCCAACTTAAAGAGTTTAACTGTTAGTACTGGAACATTATATCCAGCATTTGATTCTGCTATAACAGATTATACTTTAGAAGTATCAAGTAATACTACTAAAGTAAATATAACTGCTACTAAAGATCATGATAAAGCTAAAGTTGAAGGTGGAGGAGAAATAACTCTATCTAGTAATCCAACTAATATAGTTATTAAAGTAACAGCAGAAGATGGAAAATCATTTAGAAAATATAATATATCTATAACTAAAAAAGATTCAAATCAAGAGAATGCAGATGATGTAGCTAGATACGCAGGATTAACTGTTGATGAAACATATATCTCTGGATTTACTATAGGTTCATCTGTTACTGATAATATAAATAATATTAAGAATAAATATCCAACAGCAGAAGTAAAAATATTTAATTCATCTAATGAACAAATAAATAGTGGAAAAGTTGCTACTGGTAATAAGATTTCTATAAAAGTAAATGGTATAGAAAAGAAATATGACGTAGTAGTATACGGAGATACTAATGGTGATGGAGAAATCCAAATAGGAGATTATTCTAAAATAAAAGCACATTTAAAAGGAAAAATAAAAATGACAGGATGCTATTTAGAGGCTGCTGATACAACTAAAGATGGACAAGTTCAAATAGGAGACTATTCTAAAATAAAAGCATTCTTAAAAGGTAAAATAAATAATTTTTAGGGTGATAAAATGAAAAAGAAAATATTATTATTAATTGCATTAATTGGAATAATATTATTACCTAAAGAAGTATATGCATTTTCATCAAATCTATACTGTTCTCCTGGTAATAAAACTGTTACAGTAGGTGAATCATTTACTGTAACTATTTCTGGTAGTGCAAGTGAAGCAACTGACTGGATTTCAGCAGGAACTGTTAATTATAGTTCTAACTTAAGATTAACTAGTGATAGCGGTAGTGGACTAGATTATGATGATACAGCTAGTTTTTCTAAAAACTATACATTTACAGCTTTATCAGAAGGAACTGCTACTATTAATCAAAAGTTTAGTGTTACAAACCAAGATGATTTTTCATCTCCAACTAAGACTTCTAGTAATTGTACAATAACAATAGTTAAAGCAACTTCATCAAATACAAATACTAGTAGACCATCAACAAGTAATAATAATAGAAAACCAGATCCTAATAAGAGTTCTAATAATAATCTTAAGAGTATTACAATTGAGGGTGTTGAATTAAATCCTGAATTTAATAAAGATAATTTAGAATATAGTGCTGTTGTTGAAGGATCAGTTGAAAAGATTACTATTAATGCTGAAGCAGAAGATGGTAAATCAAATATTGATGGACTTGGTGAAAAGGATTTAGAAGAAGGATTAAATGAAATAATTCTTTATGTAAATGCTGAAAATGGTGATGTTAAGGAATATAAAATTAATATTACTAGAAAAGAAAAGAATCCTATAATAGTTACTATTGATGGTAAGAAATATACTGTTGTTAAAAAAGAAACAGAAATGGAATTACCTGAAGGATATACTAAAGAAACTATTATGATTGCTGACGCTGAAGTTACTGCTTATACAAATGATAAAGTAGGTAGAACTTTAGTAGTTTTAGTAGATGAAGAAGGTAATACAGGATTCTATGTATATGATAATAAGAAAGATACATATACTAGTTTTAAAGAGTTTAAATCAAGTGAATTAAAACTATTATTAACTAGTAATCCTGGTTTAGAAGTTCCTTTTGGATATAAGAAGATTACTTTCTCTATTAAAGGACAAAAAGTAGATGGATACTGTTATAAAACTAAAGATAATTTTAGATTAGTGTATGCTGTAGACCTTGAAAGTGGAGATGAAGGTTTCTATCAATATGATATGAAACAAAAGACTTTTCAAAGATATTATGGTAATCAATTAAAAGATTATACTAAGTATGGTAAATATGCTTTATATTGTGCTGGTGGTCTTGTTTTACTTGTAATAATTCTATTTGTTTCTACTATTTCTTTATTAGTTAAGAATAAAAAACTAAAGAAAAATGGTAATACTGAAATAAAAGAAGAAAAGAAGAAAAAAGAAGTAAAAGAAGAAAAGATTGAACCAAAGAAAGAAATTAAAGAAGAACCTAAGGTTTTAACTAGAGCTGAAAGATTAAGACTAAAAGAAGAAGCTGCTAGAGAACTTGCTAGAAAAGAAGAAACTGAAAATGAAGATATAATTGAACCATCTAAAAGAGAACTAAGAAAGCAAGCTAAAGAAAAGAAAAAAGAAGAAAAAAGATTAGCTAAAGAAGCTAAACTTAAAGAAAAAGAAGTCTTAAAAGAAGAACCAAAAGAATCTAAAAAAGAAGTAGAAGAAAAAACTGAAGAATTAGATAAAAAAGAACTTAAGAGACTTCAAAAAGAAAAAGAAAGAAAACTTAAAGAAGAAGCAGACGAATTCTTAAGATAATAAAGGAAGAAATATCTTCCTTTTTCTTTTTTTGTATGATATAATTAGGTAAACAAGCGATGATAAGGACATAGTAATATAACTAGTTTTAAAGAGAGTTAGTGTTTGGTGGAAACTAATAAATGATGTTATATGAATTCACCCTTTAAGCTTATAAGTAATGTTATACGTTTATTCGCGTTAAGAATTTAAGAGCATAGATATCTATGAAGTAAGGTGGTACCGCTATTATTAGTCCTTACATCATAGATATTTTTATTTTATGGAGGTATATATGAATACTGATAATATTATAGTTAATACACAAAGTAGTATTAAATTATCTTTAGATAAGATTATTTATTTTGATCCATATAAGATTGAAGATAATATTAATGATGCAGATATAATATTTATTACTCATAATCATTATGATCATATGGATAAAGAATCTATTATGAAAGTAAAGAATGATAATACTATTATTGTGGCACCTAAATCTATGGAAGACGTTATTAATGAAATAGATTTTAAAGATTATGTCTTTTTAAATCCATTTGATAAAATAGAATTAGATGGTATTAGTATTGAAACTATATCTGCATATAACATTAATAAGAAGTTTCATCCAAGAGAAAATAATTGGCTTGGATACATTGTTACAGTAAATGGTATAACATACTATGTAGCGGGTGATACAGACGCTGTTAAAGAAATTGAAGATGTAAAATGTGATATAGCATTTATTCCTATAGGAGGACATTTTACAATGGATGTTAATGAAGCAACTGAACTTATTAAGAAAATGGATACTAAGGTTGTTATTCCTATCCATTATGGTTCAATTATTGGTAATACTACAGATGGAAAAACATTAAAGAATAATCTATCTGGTATAAATATAGAAATAATAGAAAAGTTAGAATTTTAAGGAGGATAAAAATGAGAGAGAAAGTTGAAAGCATAAGAGCATTACTACAATCTGATATTAAAGATGTAAATACTATTCAAGATGTAGTAGAAATTAAGGCAAAATATACTGGTAAAAATGGTTTAGTAACAGAACTTACTAAAGGCATGTCAGAATTATCTATAGAAGAGAAAAAAGAATTTGGAAAGATAATTAATGAACTTAGAGATGAAGCTTTTAAATTAATACTTGGAAAAGAAGAAGAAATTAATAATGCTTTATTAAATGAAAAATTAAGTAAAGAAGCAATAGATATTTCATTACCTAGTAAAAAGATTAAAAGAGGATCATTAAACCCAATGACTAGAATAACTGAAGAGTTTGAAGATTTATTCGTATCTATGGGTTATACAGTATTTGAAGGACCAGAATTAGAAACTGATGAAAACTGTTTTAGAAAATTAAATTTACCACTTGGACATCCTGCAAGAGATACACAAGATACATTCTATTTAAAAGATGAAGTAGATGAATATTTACTTAGAAGTCAAA
>CAMYZQ010000014.1 GCA_947303895.1 uncultured Bacillota bacterium
TAAAGGTTATTTTGAAGAACATAATATAGATAAGAGAAGTCTTGAAGTAGAAAGATTATCTGCTGGATGTACAGGAGTTAAAAGAACTACTGGACAACATCCAGGTGGTATAGTAGTTATTCCAGACTATATGGAAGTATATGACTTTACTCCATATCAATTCCCAGCAGATGATCCAAACTCTGCATGGAGAACTACTCACTTTGATTATCACAAGATTGAAGACGATGTATTAAAACTTGATATTTTAGGTCACTCAGATCCTACACAACTTAGAATGATTAAAGATATGACAGGAACTGATGTTGCTGCAGTTCCATTAGATGATAAAGATACTATGAGTATATTTAGTGGACCAGAAGTACTTGGTGTTACTAAAGAACAAATAATGTGTAATACAGGTACTCTTGGTATTCCAGAATTTGGTACTAAGTTTACTATCCAAATGGTTGAAGACACTAAACCAACAACATTTGGTGAACTAATTAAAATATCAGGATTATCACATGGTACTGACGTTTGGCTTGGTAATGCACAAGAATTAATTAAAAATAATGTAGTTCCTTTCTCAGAGGTTATTGGGTGCCGTGACGACATAATGGTATATCTAATGTATAACGGTTTAAAACCAATAGATGCATTTAAGATAATGGAATTTGTTCGTAAAGGTAAAGCTAGTAAAGATCCTGAAAAATGGAAAGAATTTGAGGCTAAGCTTAGAGATGCTGGTATAGCAGAGTGGTACATTGATAGTTGTCGTAAGATAAAATACATGTTCCCTAAAGCACATGCTTCTGCCTACGTAACTTCAGCATTTAGAATTGCCTGGTATAAAGTTCATATGCCAGTATATTACTATGCATCATGGCTTTCTTGTAAAGCCACTGATGTAGATGTTATAACTATGATTAATGGTTATGATGCTATTAAAAATAAAATGATAGAAATTGAAAATAAAGGTAAAGATGCTACTAATAAAGAATTAGGTACTCTAGAATCATTACATGTATGTTTAGAGGCTACTGCTAGAAATATTAAATTCTTAAATGTAAATCTTTATAAATCAGAAGCTACTACTTATGTAGTTAACTCAGATAATGAAATTATTCCACCATTTAATGCTATAGATGGTCTTGGAGATGTAGTTGCTAAAAAGATAGTAGAAGAAAGAAACAAAAGAGATTTCTTATCAATCGAAGAATTACAAACAAGATGTAAAATTTCTGATACTTTAATTGAGATTATGAAGAATATGCATATCTTAGATGATATGGATGAATCAAATCAATTAAGTTTATTTTAAAGGTGATTAAATGAAAAAGATAACATGTATATTAAATACATTATGTTTATATTTAATTATGATTTTCCCATTCTTTACATTTTTATCTAGTAAAGTAAAATTCTTAGATACTATATGGGAAAAAGTATTTAATTATAATGCATATATTCCAATGGGTGTATTACTTGGTTTAGTATTATTTACATTAATTCTAAATATTATTAATCTAGTTAAAACATTAAAAAGTAATGATGATACTAAATACTTAGTTAAAAGTAATATGATTGTTAGATTAATTGAAATACCTGCATATATAATAATATTTATAACATGCATAGTTTGTTTAATAACTGTATTTACATTTATTATTTCATTTTTACTTGGTATATTTAGTTATATTTGTTTAATTATGACAGGTTTATATGCAGTATCAACATATAAAAAATTAAAAGATAATCATATAATTTCTAAGAAAGAATTTATTATTTTTAGTATACTTTCCTTTATATATATAGCAGATATAATCGTATCTATAATAGCTTATAAAAAAACAAAGAAAATTATATTTTAATTTTCTTTTTTTGTGTTATAATGGTATTTACGCGGAGAGAAAAAACATGAGAGAAATTAAAGCAAATGATGGTGAAAGTTTAGATTCTGTATATGCTAGATTAAAAGATGCTTCTAGAAGTCAACAAGTATATACAATATATAATGGGAAAATGATAAATCCTGATTTATCATTAGATGATGCTTATAAAACAGTATATGAATGTACAAAAGAAGAATATGAGTTAAAACAAAAAATAGATGCATTAATACCTGATGGTGAAGAGGAAGAATTTAGAAGTTTATTTGATGATAAACCAGATGCTGTAATAAGAGATATTAGTATAGCTATTTTTATGGGAACTGAAGATCCTGTTTTTCAAAGTACAGTAGCACTTAATTATATTAAAAAAATGTCTGAATATGCTAAGTATTGTAAAGAAGCAAAGAGAGATGAATGGAAAAGAGAAATTGTTTCTTCCATTTGTACTGTTGAAAAGAATAATCCTAATGGAGCAGTATCTTTTAAAGATAAAGCTTTAGAAGATAAATTAAATCTTTATGAAATACTTGGTAAAATATTGAAAGCTATTAATAAAGGTATGCCTTGGCAAAGTGTTAAGACATTAGTAGATTCGTTTTCTTTAACTGAAGAACAAAAAAAAGAATTAGTAGATGAAATGTCTAAATATTCTGATAGTGTTAATGATTTTGTCAATAATGTGATAAATAAAAATCCAATGACATATAAACTTGATTAATAATGTATAGAGGATATATAAATCCTCTTTTTTCATGGTATAATTGTATTAGTGATGAGATTATGTTTATTGAAATTGATGGTGTTAGATACGACATTATAGTAGAAAAGAAAAATATTAAGAATATGTATCTAAGAGTAAAAGAAGATTTAAATATATATGTTACATGTAATACTTTTACTCCTGATTTTCTAATTAAAAAGTTTGTTAATAGTAATATATCTTATATTAAGAAAGCATTAGATAAACAAGAGAAAAGATTAGAAAAGAAATTAGATTATTATTACTTTGGTAATAAGATAGATATATATATAGATGAAGCATTTAAAACCCCTTATTTCGAAGATAATACTTTATATGTAAGAAATACTAGTGATATAGAAAAATGGTATAAAAAAGAGATAAAAAGGGTATTTAAAGAGAGATTAGATTATATATATAATAATTATTCAAGAAGTATTCCATATCCATCATTAACTATTAGAAAAATGACTTCTAGATGGGGAGTATGTAATACTAAATTAAAGAAAGTAACACTTAATTCAGAATTAGTTTATAAAGATATAAAATGTTTAGACTATGTAATAGTTCATGAGTTATCTCATTTAATAGAAGCTAATCATAGTTCTAGATTTTGGTCTTTAGTAGAAGAAAACTGTCCTGATTATAAACGTATACGTAAGGAGGTACAAGAATGATAATAGAATCTACTTCTAATAATAAGATTAAAGATATTAGAAAACTAAATGAAAAGAAATATAGAGATGAAGAAAAAAAATATATAGTAGAAGGAGAACATTTAGTTTTAGAAGCCTATAAATCAGGTAACCTTGATGAGGTTATACTATGTGAAAGAGATATAGATCTTGGTGTTCCAAAGACCTATGTTACTGAGGCAGTTATGAAAACAATATCAACTTTACCTAGTAAAGTAGATATTATAGGTGTATGTTCATTAAAAGAAAATGATATAGATTTAACTAAGAACATTTTAGTGCTTGATGGAGTACAAGATCCAGGTAATTTAGGTACTATTTTAAGAAGTGCTGTAGCATTTAATTTAACAAATATTATTCTTAGTGAAGATACAGTAGATATGTATAATACTAAGTCACTTAGAAGTGCTCAAGGTATGAATTTTTACTTAAATATTAAGCGTGCAAACTTAGTAGAATACATTAAGTTTTTAAAAGAAAATGGATATAAAATATTAGGTACAGATGTAACTAATGGAATAGATGTAAAAAGTGTTTCAAAAAATGAAAAATATGCTATAATAATGGGCAATGAAGGAAACGGAATGAGTGACAAAGTAAGACAACTTTGCGATAAAAATATCTATATAGATATGAATAATAATTGTGAGAGTTTAAATGTTGGAGTTTCTGCTTCCATAATAATGTATGAATTAAATAAATAGGTGATTAATATGGAATTAGTAAATATTGGAAGAATAGTTAACACTCATGGTATTAAAGGTGAACTTAGAATACTATCTGATTTTAGATATAAAGATAAGGTCTTTAAAAAGGGTGTTAAATTATATGTAGGTAAAAAGAAAGAAGAGTTTACAATTAATACTTATAGACATCATAAAGTATTCGATATGGTTACTTTTGATGGATATAATAATATTAATGATGTTTTATATTTAAAAGGACTTAATGCATATGTAGATATAGATTCTATAGATCTAGGTAACGAAATATATGCGGAAAAGTTAATTGGATATGAAGCATACTTTGAAGGTAATAAAATAGGAACTATTACTGAAGTATTAAATGAACCTGCATCTTTCGTAATAAGAGTAAATGAAAAAATATTAATTCCATATGTAGACAATTTCATAGATAAAATAGAAGATAATAAAGTATATTTCAAAAATATTGGGGGGCTAATATGATTAAATTTGATGTATTAACTTTATTCCCTAATATGTTTGATGGATTTCTTAGTGAATCAATTATTAAAAGGGCAATAGAAGATAAATTAATAAAAGTAGATATTACTAATTTTAGAGATTATTCAGATCTTAAAAACAATCAAGTAGATGATACTCCATATGGTGGTGGAGAAGGTATGGTTCTTATGTGTGATCCAATTGTTAAAGCAATTGAAGAAAAAAAGAAAAAGAACTCTAAAATAATTCTTATGTCTCCACAAGGAAAAAGATTTGATCAAAAGATGGCTATGGATTTATCTAAAGAAAGTCACTTAATATTAGTATGTGGTCATTATGAAGGTTTTGATGAAAGAATTAAAAGCTTTATAGATGAAGAAATATCTATTGGAGATTATGTACTTACTGGAGGAGAACTTCCATCAATGGTATTAATTGATAGTATATCAAGATTAGTACCAGGAGTTATAACTGAAGGTAGTTATGAAAATGATTCATTTATGGATAACTTACTTGATTATCCTACATATACAAAACCAAGAGAGTATAGAGGAATGAAAGTTCCAGATGTTCTTTTATCTGGTGATCATAAAAAAATAGATGAATGGCGAAAAGAAAAACAAATAGAGTCTACTAAAGAAAAAAGACCTGATTTATATAAAGAAAAGGTAATTAAAGAAATAGGTAAATACTCCTTAATAGATGATAATAGTAATAAGAGTTTAGTTAGTATTAATATAGAAGACTCTTATAACTTTTTACCTAATAATAAGATTAAGAAATCAGACCTTGCATCTATTAGTAAGGTTATGATAGTAGAACCTACTTTTATAGATAAAATAGCTAGGCAAAATGTAGAAAAGAAAATAGCAATATTAATGAAACAAGCAAATATAGTTTTAAATGATGAAACTGATGATGAAGGTGCTATGTATGTTCTTGGAGAAATAGATAGAATGCAAGGGTTATTATTAACTCAATATGCTAAGTATTTAGGCATGGAATATGTTTCATTAATGCAAATAAAATTAGAAGCCTTAAAGAATGGTATTAATACTAAAATGATGGCTAAAATGAATATTCAAAATTTTGAAACTAAAAGAGGAAGGGGAAGATAATATGAGAATATTAACTGGTTTAAAACCAACCGGTAGTTTAACTTTAGGAAGCTACCTTGGATCTATTAAACAAATAGTTGAAATGCAAGATGAGGGAGAAATAATATTATTTATTGCAGACCTTCATGCATTAACTGTTTATCAAGATCCAGAAGAATTAAAAAAGAGAATAAGAGAATTTATTTCAGTATATTTAGCTTGTGGAGTAGATCCTAATAAATGTACTATTTACTTACAATCTGAAAATGAATTTATTCCATGTATTTCATATTTATTAGAATGTACTACATACTATGGTGAAGCATCTAGAATGATTCAATTTAAAGAAAAGAGTAAATTAAATGATAATTTCTCAGTTGGATTATTAACTTATCCAATATTAATGGCAGCAGATATTCTATATTGTGATGCTGATTATGTTCCTGTTGGAATAGATCAAAAGCAACACGTAGAACTTGCTAGAAATATTGCTGAAAGATTTAATAATAAATATGGTGAAACATTTACATTACCAGATGTAAAAATATCTAGAACAGGTACTAAGGTAGCTGACTTAAAAGATCCTACTAAGAAGATGAGTAAATCTGATGAAAACCAATCAGGTGTTATTGATTTACTAGAAGACTTAGATGATGTTAGAAGAAAAATAATGAAAGCTACTACAGATAGTGAAGCTACTATTAAATATGATATGGAAAATAAACCAGGTATATCAAATTTATTAAATATATGTGCATCTATTAAAGAAATGTCTATAGATGATATTATTCTTGAATGTGAAGGTATGAACTATGGTGAGTTTAAATCTTACGTTGCAGATATAGTATGTGATAGATTAAAAACTATTCAAAATAGATATAATGAAATTAAAAATAGCCCAGAGCTAGATAAGATTCTAGATGAAGGTATAAAGAAGTCTAGAGACCTTGCTAAAGCTAAATATGATCTAATGAAAAAAAATATGGGTATTATTAGATAATTGTTGATTTTTAAATGAAAATATGTTATTATTAATAACGTTGTAAAAAGCCAATCCGCTTACCGTGATAATGATTGGTGGTTAGAAAGGAAAGAGAAGAATGAATATTATTGACGAAATTACTTCTAAACAACTTAATCCTAACATTCCTGAATTTAGAGTTGGAGATACTTTAAAAGTTGATGTTAAAATCATCGAAGGTAATAAAGAAAGAATCCAAGTATTTGAAGGAATATGTATTGGTAGAAAAGGTTCTGGAATTTCAGAAACATTTACAGTAAGAAAAATGTCTGCTGGTATTGGTGTTGAAAGAATATTCCCAGTACATTCACCAAAAGTTGCTAAGATTACTGTTGTTAGAAAAGGTAAAGCAAGAAGAGCTAAATTAAATTTCTTAAGAGGAAGACTAGCTGCTTACAGATTCAAAGAAAGAAATGATAAATAAGGCGCATTAATTGCAGCCTTATTTTAGGTTATGGAGGAATATATGAAAAGGGATATTAAACCAATTGTTAAAGATATTATTAGTTATGCATTAATTATAATTGCAGTAGTATTAATAAGATTATTTATATTTGATCCAGTTAGAGTAGATGGACCTTCAATGGATAATACATTAAAGGATGGACAAGTATTAATATTAAATAAAATAGGATATAAAAAATCTGAAATAAAAAGATATGATATAGTTGTTGCAGATGTATGTATTGATGGAACTAATTCTTGTAAGAAAAAAGAAAGAGTAGTTAAAAGAGTAATTGGTTTACCAAATGAAACTATATATGCTAAAGATGGTAAGATATATGTAAACGATGAAAAAGTAGATGATTCATTTGCAAAAGGTATTACTGAGGATTTTGAATTAACTGGATTTACAAAGTTAAGAGCAAATGATTATTTCTTAGTAGGAGATAATAGAGAAGTATCACTAGATAGTAGAGTATTTGGACCTGTTAGTAAAGAAGATATTAAAGGTAAGGCATCTATTAGAATTTGGCCTTTAAATAAAATCAAAAGTTTAAATTATAAAAAATAAAAAGGACTTATTAAAGTCCTTTTTTTTGTCCATCTGTTGGAGTAGAATCTTCTGGAGTTTCTGCAGAAGTAGAATCAACATCTTCTGGTGCAACTGTTTTTTTTGGTATAACTGTCCATGGGTCTGTTCCAGGTCTTAATTCTGGATGTAATTTATAGAATTCTTCACTATGTGTGTATTCTTCCAATTTTTTTGGATCTTTCATTAAATCTGCCCATGTCGTAACTTTTCCTCTTTTAGCTTTCCATTCTTCCATAGCTTTTATTCTTTTTTCTTGTTCTTCTAAATCTATCTTACGTACTTTGTCTACTATTTCTTTAATTTTTTCTTTAATATCAGAATTATATATAATTAAATTTATAGATGAATAACAATAATCTTTTAATATTCTTTTAAACCCTTCTATTTCTTGTTCTTTTGGATCCTTAGCATTTTGTATTTCAGCTTCTTTTTCTAGTTTAGGAATTAATTCGTTAGCAATTTGGTTAAATACTAAATCATATATTTCCCATACAGCTGTTTTATAATAATCCTTTGTTACACTGGCTTCTGCATCAAACTGTTCTTTATCTCCTTGATAATATAAATCTAATTTTGGAAAAGATTTTGCATCAAATTCTGGGTCCATCGGTTTACCAGTATTAATATCTATATATCTCCATAACCAAATAGATCCTGGATCATGATACATTACACCATTACCATCATAGTAATCACCATTATATTCAACAAAGTAATGGTCAGTATTTACTGAACATACTCTTCCAATTTCACTATTTCTTATTTCTTTTTCTTCGTCTGAAAGATTTTCTACATTAACATTTCTCCATCTTCCTTGTAAGAATTTTGATAATCTTTCTGCGAAATAAAAACAATGACCATTAGTTAAGCTTTCATCTTCGTCTATATGAACAAATTTTTTTGTCATGTTAAATATAGGTTCTATATAGTCTTCAGTAATTTCCATAACTTGTTTTCTTGTAAACATTCTTGACACCTCATTTTATTAATTATATTTTACAAAAAAATACAAAAAAAATCAAATTTATAGTATAATGGTAATGTGGTGATAGAAAATGAAATTGACAGTAAAGAAATTATTAGAAATAACAGATGGAAAACTAATCTGTGGTAATGAAGAAGAGGTTATTGAAAAATACTCTAAAGATACAAGAACTATTAATCAAGGTGAATGCTATGTTGGTATTAAGGGTGAAAACTTTGATGGTAATAAGTTCTATAAAGATGCATTTAAATTAGGTGCTAAAGCATGTATACTTGACACTTTTGGTTCAACTGATGAAGAAATGGGAACTATTATATATGTTAATAATAGTGTTGAAGCACTTCAAAAGATTGCTAGTTATTTAATAGATAA
Source organism: uncultured Bacillota bacterium (assembly GCA_947303895.1). Taxonomy (GTDB): domain Bacteria; phylum Bacillota_I; class Bacilli_A; order RF39; family UBA660; genus RUG13038. The sequence goes on from CAMYZQ010000014.1 coordinate 9,004, forward strand.
TGTAGATGCTAAAGTAGTAGCTATTACTGGGTCTGCTGGTAAAACTAGTACTAAAGATATGGTTTATGCAGTATTATCTAAAAAATATAAAGTACTTAAATCTCCAGGAAACTTAAATAATGAAATTGGTTTACCATTTGCATTATTAACTTATATAAATGAAGATATAATTGTTTGTGAAATGGGTATGAATGGTTTTGGACAAATAGATAAATTATCTAATATTGCTAAACCTGATTATGCTGTTATTACAAATGTTGGAACTGCTCATATAGGTATGCTTGGTTCTAGAGAAAACATTTTAAAAGCTAAACTAGAAATATTAAATGGTATGAAGAAAGATGGTACTTTAGTAATTAATAATGATAATGATTTATTAAGTACTGTTAGTGGTATAGATCAAAAAATAGTTAAATTTGGTATTGAATCTGAAGCTGATTATAATGCTTCTAATATAGTATTAAAAAATGGTAAAACATTCTTTGATATTAATGGTGAAACATATAGTGTTCCAGTTCTTGGAAAAGTAAATGCTTATAATGCACTTGCAGCTTATACTGTAGGTAAATTATTTGATGTGTCTGATGAAGATATTAAAGAAGGTTTAGAAACTGTTATTTTAACAGGTAATAGAATGCAAATAATTGAACAAGATGATTATACAATTATTAATGATACTTATAATGCTAATAAAGAAGCTATGATGTCTGCTTTTGATACATTAAATACATTTGAATCAAGAAAAGTTGCTATACTTGGTGATATGCTTGAACTTGGTGAATTTGAAGAAGATATTCATAGAGAAGTTGGTAAGTATGCTAATGGTAAAATTGATGTATTAGTTACTATTGGTAACTTAAGTAAATATATTAATGATGAATTTAATGGTGAAAAATATCATTTTGATACTAAACAAGATGCTATGAATGATTTGAAAGATATTATTAATAATGGAGATGTTATATTAGTTAAAGCATCTCAAGGAATGAAATTATTAGAGATTGTTGAATTTTTAAGAAAATAAAAAAAGGAACTATTTAGTTCCTTTTTTACATGTGCATCTTTTTCCTTCTTTGCATCCACATTTACATGTTTCTTTCTTCTTAGTAGTTTTACAGCAACCCATTACAATCACCTCTATAATTATTATAAATTGTATTTATTAATATATTCAATATTATTTGACTGCTTTACATTAAAGTTGTAATATATGTTAAAGAGGTATGCTTATGGCAGATAATTTCGTATGTATAGGACAAACTTTTTTAAAGATAAAACCCATAGATCGTATCAAAGAAATTGAAGCATGTAAAAAAGATCTTATTCCTCTTGCTATAGATTATGCTAAGTTAAAAGTAAAAGAAATAACAAAATCTATAACACCCGAAGAGAAAAAGGAATTAGATAGTGTAATCGAAGAAACAAAAGCAAAAGTGTCAGCTTCTAAAATGGAAAGATATGATGAATTAGGTATGGATCATTTTTGGACATTATCAGTTTGTGAAAAGGGTTTTTATTTAGTAACAATACCTAATCAAGAGAAGGATATATTTGTAAGGGAAAGTTTTACTTCTGTTGATAAATTATTAGAGTATTATAGAAGTCTAGATGATATTATATTAAATGCTCATTTTATTGGTAAAAAATTACATCCAGGATATGGTTCTAATGCATATATTTTATACGATATTGGAGACCAATTATTAGGTATTTTACTTGATAAAGGTGATAATCCTATCGGACCTGTTTTAGCTCGTAAAAATGGTGCTCCAAAGATATTTTACGAAGATGAATCAATACCTGAATTAAATGATCCGGAGATAATACGTAATTATGTAAGAATATTAAAAAATAGAGGTAATAATTAATACCTCTATTTATTTGCCTAATAATACTATTTATGGTATTATATATCGCATATTGAAAGCGGGAATAATTATGGGAAGAATAGATAGGGTTTATTCGAATCAAATATTTATTAGAGTTAATGGTATAAATAATACTGATATAAGAGATAAGAATCTTATAGAATTTGGCTCTTCGAGTACTGCAACAAAGTATATGAAAAAAGAATTTCAAAGAGCTTTAAAAAATGATGAAGTAATTGATGAACAAGCTCTTCAAGAATACTCTGATACTAGAGCAAAAGCATATAGATTAAGAAAAGATGTTGATTCAAATGGTATTGATACAGCTCACTTGGCTGATTTTTGGGTATTAAGTAATACTCGTTCTAAATCTGAAGCAACGTTATATGGTACTGATAATCAAATGGTTTTAACAACAATTGGTGGTGAAATATCTCGAGCATATGATTCCATTGATAAAATGGCTGCTGAGTTTCTTTCTTTAGATGAAGTATTAGATAATGGTCAATTCCTAGGTAGAGAAATGCTTTATCCTGTAGATGGTGTATATTTATTGTATACATATGGTAATCTTGGCCTTTTATATTTTAAGGATCCTGATGGAAAATCTACAATTTCTCCAATGCTATTTAGTGACGGAGTTATTTTGAAAGGTGATTCAAATGAATCAATGAAAAATCCTAGTAAGATTAAGACAAAGGTTTACAAAATGCAAAAGGAATTAAGAGGACAAATTGATTAATTTGTCCTTTTTATTTATAATTATACTAGGTGATACTAATGATAAAGACAGTTATATTCGATATAGGAAGAGTTATTCTTCATTTTGAAGTCGATGAAATCTTAAAAGAATATACTGATAGTGAAGAAGAAAGAGTATTTATAAAAAATGAAGTTTATAATTCTCCTGAATGGGGTGGACTTGGATTAATAGATATTGGATATATTAATATGAGTGAAGCTGCATCTCAAATAAAAGATAGAACTAATCATATACATGATGATATAGTAGATGATTTCCTAGCAAGATATATGGATATTGCTTATGTTGATAAAAGAGTAATAGATTTAATATATAAATTAAAAGAAAGTGGTTATAAGGTTTATATCTTATCTAATATGTGCAATGAAATAATAAGTAAAATGGGTATAGATCAAGTATTAAAAGATATTGATGGTTATATATTATCTTATCAATATCATCAAATAAAACCATATAAAGCTATTTACGAAACATTAATTAATAAGTATAATATTAATCCAGAAGAAGCGTTATTTGTAGATGATAAAAAAGAAAATTTAGATACTGCAAATACATTTGGTATAAAAGGGCATTATGTTATTCCAAATGATTATGATAGTATTCTAGCTTTACTTAGAGAATATAACGTAGTGAGGTAATTATGGGAGTATATGAAAAAGATAGTAATGTAAGTTATACTTTAGGAACTACTTTAACTTTAGAGTTATTAATAAAGAAAGTAGATAAAGCTAGAAGAGTATATATTCATTCTAAACAAGATAATAATGATACATTAAATAGAATATTAGATATATGTAAAAGTAATAATATTGAAGTAGTTTATTCAGATAAATTAATTAATAAATTATCTGATAAAGAGAACTGTTTTATAGTAGGAGAATTTGAGAAATTTGACTGTGAAATTAGTTATAATGAAAATACTATTTGTTTAGTTAATCCATCTAATGCAGGTAATCTTGGAACTATTATTAGAACATGTGCTGGATTTAATATTAAAAATTTAGTTATCATAGAACCTGCTGTAGATATATTTAATCCAAAAGTAGTTAGAGCATCTATGGGAGCTATATTTAATGTTAATTTTAAATACTTTAAATCATTTGATGAATATAAAAAGAATACAAATAATAATATGTATCCATTTATGTTAAAGGGTTCAACAAGTTTATCTAAGATAGAAAAAAAAGAACCATATACATTAATATTTGGTAATGAAGCTACTGGACTTAATGATTCTTATTTAGAAGTAGGGACTCCTATTAAAATAATGCATTCAAATAATATAGATAGCTTAAACTTAGATAATGCTGCTTCAATAGCAGTTTATGAATTCACAAAAAAAGACTTTTAATAAAGTCTTTTTTTATTTTAAACAAGAAATAATATATTTTTTATTGATAATAATTTTATCAATATTTTCTCTATACTTAGTCATGTTTTTTCCAAACATAGATACTTGTACACTCATAAGCATAGTAGCTATAGATGCATCATTAAGTACTATTTCAGTATCATTTTCTTCCGTTAAAGTTCCTTCATATTCTAAAACTACGTCACCTCTAGTAGCTACTAAAACAGTAACTCTTTCATTAATTAAATCTTTATACATTGTTATATCTCCTTTACATGAATTATAGCATATTTAGGTAAAAATGGGTAAAATATGCTATAATTTAAGTAAATTGCACGTGTCAGTTGCTAAATTTCCATGTCAACTTGGTGGTGCGCAACCGACAGAAAGAGTAAAATTATACGTGAAAGAGGTGAGAAGTATGACAATCGGAGAAAGATTGTATAACTTAAGAAAGGAAAAAAATATTTCGCAAGAAGAACTTGCAAATGCTCTTGATGTTTCAAGACAAACAGTATCAAAGTGGGAGACTGGTGAATCAATGCCTGACTTCAATAAGATTCAACCAATTTGTGATTACTTTGGTATAACAACTGATGAATTAATCACAGGAAGTCAAAATATAGTAGAACAAAAGAAAGAAGATAAGAGAAACAAGTTTGCTAGAAATTTAGCAATCTCAATTGGACTTTATATTTTCTCTTTAGTTGCTATTATCTTATTTGCTGCTGCATTAAATCAACCTATTATAGGTGTATGCTTATTCTTTACTATTATAGCTGTTGCTACAGGAATAATTATTTATTCTGGAATAGTATATAGTAGAGATAAGAGTGAAGAAAAACCAAAAACAAAAGAAGAAAAGAAGAAGGATACAGTTGTTAAACAAGTATGTGACATCGTTGGATTAATAGGTGTTATTGTTTACTTATTAGTAAGTTTCTTAACACGTGCTTGGCATATTACTTGGATCATATTTATAGCAATTGGTCTTGTAAATGCAATTGTTAAACTTTTATTTGGTTTAAAAAACAGTGAAGAAGAAAAAGAGGAGGAAGAAGATAATGAGTAAGAAATTATCTATAGTATTAATAGTTTTATTATCTATATTACTAGCTTTAGTAATAGGAGGTATGATATTACTATTTAATGCAGACTTAGGAAAATTCTATTTTGATCTTGGTCCTATAGGCATTCGTAATGGTACTAGTACTACATTACTTGATTCAAAAGAAATAGCTACTATTAAAGATGTATATGTTGATACAGATGTAGCTGACGTTGATTATAAAGTAAGTGAAACTGGAACAATTAAAGTTGAATTATATTCAGATGATCCAGGAGAATACTCTATTACTGAATTAGAAGATAGAGTAAATGTTGTATTAAAAGAAAAACAAGATGGTGGGTTTAGATTTAATATTAAATTTAATAAAATCGTTATTTATCTTCCACAAAACTATGCTAAAACATTAAATGTAGTAGGATCTACTGCTGATATTAATATGGATGATTTTGCTACAGCCAATGTTAAATTTACAGTAACTACAGGAGACATCGATATTAAAGCTGTTAATACTGCAAAAATAGTAGTTACTACTGGTGATATTGATATAGATTCAGCTTACTCAGTAAATGCTGTTGCTACAACTGGTGACTATGATATTGGAACTGTAAGATTCCTTGATATTGAAGCTACAACAGGAGATATTGATATTACTGAAACAGATCAATTAAAAGCTAAAACTACAACAGGAGACTATAAAATTGGTATTGTAAATAGTTCATTAGATATTGAAACAAAATCTGGAGATGTTTATGTAGAAAAAGCTACAGTACTTGCTAAATCTAGAATTAAAACTACAACAGGTGATGTAAAAATCAATAGAATGAATGATGGAGTTTATGTTGAAGGTAAAGCTACAACAGGATCTGTAAGGATTAATAATTCAGATAGAAAATCTGAAATAGAATTAAAAATTAATACAACTACAGGAGATATTAGAGTTAACTAATATCTCTTTTTCTTTACAATTTTTTATAAAAATAATTGTTATATAAAATACTCATATGATATAATTAATGTATCATATAGGAGGTATATATATGGGAAAGTTTTGTGCTAAATGTGGTAGCGAAATGGAACAAGAAGCAACTTTCTGTGCTAACTGCGGAACATCATCTGATGGAAAAGTAGAAGCTAAAGTTGTTGAAAGTTCAAGTAACGGAGAAACTAGAAATGGAATGGCAACTGCAGGTTTCATTTTATCATTCTTTGTTCCAGTATTAGGATTAATATTCTCAATTGTTGGTCTTAATAAAGCTAATCAATTAGGCGGAAATGGTAGAGGACTTGCTAAAGCTGGTTTAATACTTTCAATTATTTGGATAGTATTAAGTGTTATAGCATATATAATTTATTATATGGTTGTTATAGCTGCTGCTGTAGGATCAAGTTATTACTATTAAGATAGAAGAAGATTAAGATTAACTTAATCTTTTTTTATGTTATAATTTATTTAGGTGATAATTATGAGTAAATATTGTACTAATTGTGGAAAGTCATTAGACTCTGATGCAACATTTTGCACAGAATGTGGATCTACTTATGATAGTAGTTATAAAGATGATAAACCTAAAGCAAGAATAGATAAAAGTTTAATATTACCTGCTATTGGTCTTGTATTATCTAATTCAGCTCCATTAGTAGGTTTAATAATATCTATTATAGCTTTTAAAAAATCTGATAAATATGAAGGAAGAGGAAGAGCAATAGCTTTATCTGGTATAATATCAGCTTCTATCTGGTTACTTTGTATTATTGCATATATTCTTATAATTGTTATAAGAGTAAGAAAGGATTTAGGTTATTAGGAATATGAAAAAATATTGTACAAGATGTGGTAAACCAATGGATATTGATGCAACATTTTGCGTAGAATGTGGAACTGCTAATAAAGGTGAATATAAACATAGTTTTTTTAGTGATGATGAAGAAGTAACTTATAACAAATTTGCAACTTTAGGAATAGTATTTGGAATTATGATTCCTCATGTAGGATTAGCTTTATCAATAATTGGATACTGTTATGCTAAAAGACATAATGATATTGGAAAGAAACCTGCAATGATAGGAATAATTATTTCTGCTATAGGAATGACATTGTGGTTTGTGTCATATCTAATATCAGCTATTTTACAAAAATAAAGATTAAGATATATCTTAATCTTTTTATTATGGTATTATATATATAGGTGATTTAAATGGAAGAAAAGAATTATAAGTATGATGCGTTTATAAGTTATAGACATTGTGATTTAGATAAGTTTGTAGCAGAGAACCTACATAAAACTTTAGAAAATTATGATTTACCTAAGAATGTAAAAGAAAAATTAGGTATTACAGGAAGAAGTATTAAAAGGGTATTTAGAGATCAAGATGAATTACCTCTTTCAAGTAATTTAGAGGATCCAATTATTGATGCTTTAAATAATTCTAAATACTTAATAGTTATTTGTTCTCCTAGATTAAAGGATTCTTTATGGTGTAAAAAAGAAATAGAAACTTTTAAAAAAATTAGAGGAAGAGAAAATATCTTTTGTGTATTAATTGAGGGAGAACCCGCAGATTCATTTCCTGAAGAATTATTACATGATAAAGGTAAGATAATTGAACCTTTAGCTGCTGATGTAAGGGGAACTAGTAAGAAAGAAGTTCTTAAGAAAATAAAAGAAGAAGTATTAAGATTAGTTGCTCCTATGTATAAGCTTGATTATGATGATTTAAAACAAAGACATAAACAAAGAGAACAAAGAAGAAGATTAATGATTATAGGATCTATAGCAGTATTCTTTATACTATTCTCTTTATATTCATCTATTATGCTTATAAAGATTAGTAGTCAATCAAAGACATTAAAATTACATCAAGCATCATCTTTAAGTGAAAGTTCTAAAAAGTCATTAGATAATGATAGTAGATATGATGCTGTTAAACATGCATATGAATCATTAACTAAGTTTAATGGTGTTAAAATGCCATATACTTCAGATGCAGAATATGCTTTAGTAGATGCTCTTGGTGTATATGATTCTAGTACTACATATAAAGCTGTTTCAGAAATTAAAACTGATGGTGTAGTAGATTTTATTAAAGACTCTAAAACATCTAAGTTTGCACTTATTTATGATGAATCAGAAGTACTTTCTTTATGGGATACTAAAACACTTAAAATGATATCTTCATATAAAGATATATCAAGTAATTCTATGGATAATTATTCGTTTACATTTGCAGGTGATGATGTATTTGCATACATAAATAAAGATGGTGGAATAAATATTCTAAATACAAAAGATGGTAAATTAATTAAAACTATAAATAGAGAAAAGAATAATTCATATATGTCTATTAAAGGTAGTATGGATGGAAAATATATAGTATATGTTAATAGACAAGAATTACATGTTTATAGTGTAGAAGAAAATAAAGAATTAGGAGTTTATACTACTAGTGAATACTTCAATGATGAAATGTATTTTTCTGAAGACTATAAATATCTATTTACAGTAACTGAGGAAAGCTTCTATCAAATTGATAATGAAACTTTAACTGTTAGAGTAATAGAATTAGAAAATCAAAAAGAAATAAATAGTCTTAAAGTAGATGCTGGATATACATCTGGTATGTTTACTACTGGTGATAATGTTTATATGTTACTAAATAGATCTACTGGTACAGAATATTGTTTAGTAGCAGTTTCATATAACTATAAAGAAAATAAAGTAAACTGGACTTATAAACAAGATGATGTATGGGGTAAATATCTTTATAAATCTTTAGTAGATGGTATTAATCATGTATTACTTGTTCATAATAATGAATTAGATGTATTAGATGAAAATGGTAATCTTTTAAATAGATTTAATACTAAGAGTGAAATAATGGATATCTATGGATTTACAGATGAAGAAGTATATTTAGCATTTACTACAGGTGGTAAAGTAAATTATATTGATAGAGTAAAAGGAACTAATTTACAATATGATGCTAAGTTTACATTTAATCTAGAAAGATATTCAAAAGTAGCTAAAGCTGAAAAAGGATTCCTATTAGTTCCATATAATGAAAATAGAGTTATCTATTATGCTCAAAATAATAATACAAGATTAAAAGAAATAGATAAAACTTATGAAGAACCAAAGATTAAAAATCTAGGAACTTCTGATGTTAAAAAGTTAAAAGAAGAATATGATGTTCAAAATAAGAACTTAATATCAAAGATGTTCTATGATGATAAGAAAACTTTATTATTTGTTTATTATATTAATAATGAATTAGCTATTTATAATGTAAAAGATAAAACTTTATTAAATACAGTAACAGGTATTCATGATGCTGATGCATATTATGGTAAAGATGTATATGGAAGAATATATGTTGGTGATATATCTTATGTATATATAATTGATAAAAACTATAATAAAGTTGGTAGAGTTAATAGATTATGTGCAGTAGATAAAGATAAATTAATTATTAAAACAAATAATAAATTTTATTCACTAAAGATATATACTTTAGATGATTTATTAAAAGAAGCAAAAGAATATTTAAAATAGGTGAAAAAATGGAAATATTAGATATATATGATAGTAATGGTAATCTAACTGGTAGAACTATGAATAGAGATGACTTAGATCTTTCTTTAAAAGAAGGAGATTATGTTGCTATTTCACAAATCTACATAGAGAATGATGAAGGAAAATTTTTAATAGAAGAAACTGCTAAAAATAGAGGAGATAGATTTTTACCTGCAGGTGGACATATTTCTTCTGGAGAAGATGCTTATACTACTATTATTAGAGAAGTAGAAGAAGAACTTGGCCTTGATATTTCAAATGATAATGTAGTTAGTTTAGGTTTTGTTGTAGATAGTAGAAGAGTTAGATTTATTTATTATTTAAAAAAGAATGTAGATATTAATTCTTTAAGTATTCAACCTGAAGAAGTTAAAAGTATTAATTATTTAACTGCTGATGAAATAAGAGATTATGTACAAAAAGGATTAATGCATAAATCACATGAAAAAATATTAGAAAAAGTATTAGAATATAAAAACAATATCATTTAGTAAAAGTATTAAAAATTATTATAAAAGGAGATAATTATGGAAAAACAAATTAAGACATATCATATTCTTAGAATAGTTTTAATAGTAGCTACTATTGTATTTGGAGTAATAACTATAGTAGATATATTTGTACCAGATGCTATATTTGCTTTAGATGAAGCAGCACTTGCATCTATTACAGGTTTACTTACTTTTCTAATAACTTTAGTTAGTAAAAAAGAAGATGAACTTAAAAATGGTATTAATAATAAAATGGATTCTAAAGATTTAGAAGAACTAACTACTAAAGCTACTAAAGCAGCTTCTGCAGTTAAGAGTTCTAGAAAGAATAGTAAATAATGAGATTAATAATTAATGCAGATGATTTTGGCTTAACAAAAAGTATCACTGATGGAATAGTTGCTGGTATTAAAGAAGGTGTTGTTACAAGTACTTCTTTAATGGTTACTATGGAAGCAGCTGAGTATGCTATTAATAAAGCCTTAGAAAATAATATTACTTGTGTAGGATTACATATTAATTTAACTAAAGGTAAACCTATTATTCCAAATGATCATATGACTGATGAAAATGGTAATTTTCTTCATAGAAGTATTCAGTTAACTAATCCAAATTTAACTTATGAAGATGCTTATAATGAGATACAAGCACAATTAAAAAGAGTAGATGAACTAAGTAATGGAAAACTAGTAATAGATCATCTTGATACTCATCATTTTGCATGTTCTCATAAAAGTATTAGAGATGCCATGGTAGATATAGCTAAAGAAAGAAATATACCTATTAGAAATGAATTTGAATGTGATGTACTTAGAACAGATATATTTAACATAGACTTTTCGTTAGTAGACGTTACTTATGAAAAATTAGAAAGTATTATTAATGAATATAAAGATAAGGATATATCTATGGAATTAATGGTTCATGTAGGATATATGGATGAACATACTATGTCTTTAACTAGTTATAATACTGAAAGAGAAAAAGAATTAGAAATATTAAGACAAGCTAAAGAAAATGGGTTATTTGACGATATAGAATTAATTAGTTTTCACGAACTGTAAAAAGTGTTTGTTTTATAAATAATAAGTAGGAGAAATCCTACTTTTTTTATGTTATAATTTTAGTAGGTGATGTTATGGGCCCTATTAATACTCCAGAAGAATTATTAGAGTTTATGTCTAATAATATTAAATATGGTTATTTAGGTAAAACTGGGAGAGTATATCGTAAGACTGATAAAGATTTTTATGATAATTGGGAAAGTGAATATATTCTTCAAAATAAAGATGATTTACTAGAGACTTTACATGGAGATTGTTTTGATCAAGTTGAATTTGAAAGAGACTGGTTTACAAGTAATAATTATGAAGTAAGAACATTCTTTGAAATGGTTAGATTAAACTACAAAAATGTATATCCAGTTCATTCATTTTTAATATATCAAGATAGTGATAAATGGTACTGGTTTGAGAACTCTGATAGTAATAATAGAGGTATCCATGAATTTGATTCTTTAGAAGAATTATTAGATTATCAATTTAATAAGTATTTAGAATTATTAAAAACATTTAATATTACAGATGAAGAAATAGAAAAAATAGTAGTAGTAGAATTTACTAAACCAAATAATCATATTTCTTTAGATGAATATTTTGATCATGTTTTTAAAGATGAGTAGGTGAATAATATGCTTAAAAGAATAACAATAGAAGACAATGAAAAATATTTAAGAAATGTTTCTTCATTAGTAGACTTTAATAAAGATGATATTAAAGGAATTATAAAAGATGTTAGTGAATACTGCGTTAATAGTGAATGCTATGCATTAGCACCTATTCAAATAGGTATTCCAAAAAGAATAATATTTATTAGAAATACAAAAGAAGATATGACTAATAATAATTCTTCATATAATGAAGGAATAGTTTATATTAATCCTGTTATTAAAAATATGTATGGTCATACTAGGTTTTTAGAGGGCTGTGGTAGTTGTAAATACTCTAATGGTAATTATGTAGTAGGAGTAGTAGATAGACCATATAAAATAGATATAGATTATTTTGATATAGATGGTAATAGAAAAGAAAAAACTATCGAAGGATTTGAAACAACAGTATTTTGTCATGAATATGATCATTTAGATGGTATTCTTCATATGGATAGAATAGATGAATCTACTTTAATGACTTTAGATCAAATGAGAGAATTTAGAGCAAAGAATCCATATAATGTTATTAATACTGATGAAAAACAAGAAATGAAAATTGAAAATATTAAAACTCCACAAGATATTCTAAGATTTATGAATGAACATATTAATTATGGTTATATAGATATTAATAATGAAGAACATGTTCAAGATATGAAAGGTTTTAGAAAACTATATAGAACATCTTCTTTAGAAGAAATCTTATCTCATGGGCTTGGGACATGTATTGAACAAGTTTATCTAATGCATACTTTATTAGATAAAATAAATGTTCCAAATAAAATGTTCTGTACAAGAGTATATGAAGGTAAGGATTTTAATAATTTAGAAGCTGAAGAACATATGCATTGCTTTGTGCTATATTATTTAAACAATAAAGTTTATCAAATGGAGCACCCTGATATTGAAAGAGTAGGAATATATGAATTTGAATCAGAGGAAGATGCTATTAGTAAATTAAATGCTCATTATGAAGAGATGGCTGGTGGTACTACTAGACCTGTAACAGAGTTTTACACTGTAGAACCAGGATTATCATTTAAAGAATTTAATGAATATATTAATAGTTTAGATAGTAAAAGAGGTTTACATGAATAAAGTATATATTGTTCATTGCTGGGATGGAACAAAAGATGATGGATGGTATCCATGGTTAGATCAAGAATTAACTAATGATAATACTACTGTTTATAGATTTAATATGCCAAATACTGATAAACCTGTAATAGAAGAATGGGTATCATTTTTAGATAAACAAGTTAGTGAATTAGATGAAAATACTTATTTTGTAGGTCATAGTATTGGTTGTCAAACAATACTAAGATACTTACAATCAAGAGATATAACTAATATTGGAGGTATAGTTTTGGTAGCACCATGGCTTAACTTATTAGACTATGCAATAGAGGAAGAAGAATCATATATTGTAGCTAAACCTTGGTTAACTACTCCAATAGATTTTGAAAAAGTTAAGAAATTTACATCTAATATAACTTGTATATTTTCAGATGATGATTACTTTGTATCATTATCTCAAAAAGAAGAATTTGAAAAGTTATTAAATGCTAAAACTATAGTAGTTAATAATAAAGGTCATATTAGTGAAGAAGATAACGTATTTGAATTAAAAGAAATATTTGATGCTTGTAACAGTATGATAAAGTAGGTGAATAATATGAATTTTAATATTAAAAGAGTTAAGATAATTACTACTGTACCAGTAGATAATACTGAAGAAGTTAGAGAAGCTATTTGTAAAGAAGGTGCAGGTATAATAGGTAATTATACTGACTGTGCTATGTATACAAAATATACAGGAACTTTTAAACCAAATGATGATGCAAATCCATATATTGGTGAAAATAATAAACTTGAATTTGTAGAAGAAGATAAATTAGAAGTAGTTTGTCCTGTTGAAAAAGTTAAAAAAGTAGTAACAAAATTAAGAGAAGTTCATCCATATGAAGAACCTGCTATTGATATTATTCCTCTTATAGATGAAGAAGAATTTAATTAGAGGCAACAATGTTTAAAAGTGTAATAGATAATAAAGATTTAGTATCTGAATCTACTTATAAATGTATTAAAAATCTATTTACTAAAGAAGAACAAAAAGACTTTTTAGTATTAGAAATAGATCCTGAATATATGGATGGTATTAAATTATGTGAACACTATAATATAGATGTTAAAACTGGTGTTAACTGTTTAATATGTGAATGTAAAAGAGGAGATAATAAAGAATATGCAGCTTTATTAGTTCCTACAGGATATAAATATAATATGTCCTCTACTGTTAGAAAACATATCAATTCTAGAATGGTTTCTGTAGCTCCACTTGATTATGTTTTAGATAAAACAGGAATGGAATACGGAAGTATTAATCCAATAGGATTACCAGAAGACTGGAAAATATTTGTAGATCCTAAAGTATTAGAAAATGAAATAATAGTATGTGGTAGTGGTTTACAAAAATCAAAAATATCATTACCAAGTAAGTATTTATTAAGATTAAATAATATAGAGATATTAGATAATTTAACTAAGGAGTAAAACATGAGTGAAATAATGGATATACATTCATTAGATAATAATAATGTAGAATTAAAAGAAAAATATATAAAAGAGTTTCCTATTTCAAAAGGAGATAAAAAAGAACCATATATTATTCTTTTTGATGCTTATAATGGTCAAGGAAAAAGTACAGTTTCAAAAATAATATCTAAATATGATAAATCTGTAATATTAAATAATGATGAACTTAGAAACTGGTTAAATGATTATGTTAATCCTGATATATTATATGAACTACAGTGGTATCGTTTAGATTTATTACTTAAAAATAATAATAGTTGTATCCTAGATAGTAGTTCTACTAAAAACTGGGATTATAAAAAAAGATATTTTGATAAACAAGGATATAAGTATTACATAATTAGATTAGTATGTGATGAAGATATTATTAAAGAAAGACTTGATAATAGAACTTTAGATGGAGTTAATTTTTCTATAGCTACTTATGAAGACTATTTAGATATGAAAAAGACATATCCTCGTATAGATGATAATCTAATTAGTTTTACAATAGATACAGGAAAAGATATTGAACCTCAAGTAATAGAGTTCTTAAATAAATATAATTTAATATAAGGTGATAATATGGCAAATATGATAACAGGTAATTGGGACTTACTAAAAGAAAAACTTGAATTAAAGATTAAAGAAATATTTAAAGATAAAGATATTAGTAAACTATCTAAATATGAAGTTAGAAGAACTATTTATGATTATTTTTGTGATAATTTAAAATATGACTATGAATTATTAAAGAATATGAAAGATCCAGATTTTTATAGGGATGGTGGAAAAAGAGAACCATATTTAGAAATAGAAAGTGTCTTAAATGATAATATTGGTATTTGCAATTCTATTAGCCAAGTTTATATTATGTTACTTGAACAAGTAGGTATTGATTCAAAATTTATCGTATGTGATGATGGAATAATTGGGACTCATGCTTTAACTCTTGTTTATGATGAAGAACATAATATATATAGTTTGGATGACATAACAAGTGTTATCGTTGGTAGAGGAGATAAAGATAGATTTTTTGATTATAGTTTAACTATGGCTGGTATATATGGTCAAGGAAACAAGCCAATTGATAAAGATAAAAGATGGGAAATTGTTGGTAATGGATATATAGATTTTCTAGTAGGAAGAACACCAGGAAGAACTTTTTTATTTGAAGAAATTCCATCTAATATATCTAGTGTAAAAATAATGAATAAGGACTATTATAGTTTAAATTCACCAGCAGAATTAATGGAATATATGGATTTAAACATTCAATATGGATGGATTGATAAGAATGGTGGAAGACACGAAAATGATTTGACTGGATTAAGAGAAAACTATCGAGTTAGTTCTTTAGAAGAAACTCTTAATTCTCATCTTGGAACATGTATAGAACAAGCAAATGTAATTAAAACTTTCTTTGATAGAATTGGTAGAGAAACAAAAGTATTTTGTCATAGAAGTTATGAAACAGAAGATAATTTTGATAAAGAAGTTAGAATGCATTGCTTTGTATTATTTAAGGGAAAAGAAAAATGGTATCATTTTGAACATTCTAATCAAGGAAGAAAAGGTATTCATCCATATAATTCCGTAGAAGAAGCTATTCAAGATATTACTAGCGGGTATAAAGAAAAGGGAGATATAAGAAAAATAACAGAAATACCTGAATTACCTGCTGGATTATCTTTCAAAGAATTTAATGAATATGTAAATAGTTTTGATAATGATACTAAGAAATTTCAATAGGAGGAAAATATGAATAATAAAGTAGCATTAGTAACAGGTGGAACTAGTGGAATTGGAAAAGAAATAGTTAAAGAATTATTAGATAAAGGTTGTAAAGTAATAACTTGTTATCATAGTAATGAAGAAGCTACAATTAAAACTAAAGAAGAATTTAATAATGATAATTTATATATTATTAAATGTGATATTAGTAACGAAGAAGATGTTATTAATATGTTTAATGTAGTTAAAGAAAAATATGGAAAGATAGATTATCTAGTTAATAATGCAGGAACATTTATTGATAACTTTATTAAAGACTTTGTAATAGATGATTTTAGAAAAGTATTAGATATAAATCTAGTAGGAAAAGTAATGTGTACTAAATATGCTTATCCTATTATGAATGATGGAGGAGCTATAGTTAATATATCTTCACATTTAGGAGTAGTTCCTTGTGAAGAATCTCCAGCATACTGTGCAGCTGCTGCAGGTATTATTAATTTTACTAAAGCTACAGCTATAGAATTTGCCGAAAGAAAAATAAGAGCAAATAGTATTTCTCCAGCATTTACTCCAACACCTTTATCACTAAGAGGTTGGAAACAAGAAGAAATAGATCAGAAATTAAAAGATACACCACTTGGAAGATTTGCAACTCCAGAAGATACTGCAAAATTATGTTTATTTTTGCTTTCAGATGATGCTAGTTTTATAACTGGTGAAAATGTTTGGATTAATGGTGGCAGATTATAATAAATAAAGAGGTGATATTATGAGTACAATTAAGACAATAGATTTATGGATAGAAGCAAAAGATAACCATTATGAATGTTTTAATGGTGCTTTTGTTGATGGTTTTGGTAATGATAATATTGCCTTTGATAAATATAAAGTTGTTAGAAATTGTAATTGTATAGTAGAAGTTAGTGCAGACAATATTATTATAAGAAATAAACATCATGCAATTATATTTTATAAAAAGAATAAGCCAGTAAGATTAATGCTTATTAATAAAGATACAAATATAGAAAAATGTATTAGTGTTGCTTTAAATCAATATTTTGGAGATGGAGTTTTATCAGATTTGTTTGATAAATTAAAAATCAAAAGAGAAGATATTGATTTAAAAGAAAAACCTAAATTTAATGGTAATGAAGGTAAAGAAGAAATAGATGTTGGTTCATGTGATAGATGGAATCTTTTATATACTATGTTAAAAGGATTCTATACTGAAGATGAAAGTGACTATGGTAACTTTGCTAATGACAAGTATTATTTTATGCCTAGTTTATTAGTTAAAGTTAGTTTAACAGTAGGCAAAGAAAACTTTGAAATAACACATAAATGTGCATTTATTAATACAATAGAAACAAGACTTATTCCTATTCAAGAGAATTCGTCTTTAACATTATTATAAACTGGTGAATTATTATGAAA
>CAMYZQ010000015.1 GCA_947303895.1 uncultured Bacillota bacterium
GGTATACTGATAAAGAAGGCGGAGAGCTAGTAGAAGATGCATCTGAAATAACTGATGAAACAACTTTATATGCTAGATATCCAATAACTCATAAATTAACAGTAGATGGTGTAACTACTACTGTTCCAGATGGATATATTTATACTATTCCTGATAGTATAGCAAATAGTGGATTAAACTCTATTACAATTTATCTACACTATGATGAAGAAGAGGAACCAGTAGAAACTATAATATCTAAAGGTAAGAATGTTAATTATCAAACAATTGGTAATTATAAGTATTATCCAAATGATATATATGTAGTTAATGCTGATACTGTAGTTACTACTAATTTTGGAGATGAAACAGTAATATTTGATCCTGAAGTTGTAGAACCTTATAAAGAGGGATATGTATTCTTGGGCTGGTTACAAATTAGTAAGTTCTACTTTACTACCACAAATGAATCACAAAAACAAAGATATATAGATGAAGGTATATATGTTGATGTTACTTCATTAACACCAGAGTATAACTATAATTCTAATGTACATTACTTAGCAATGTTTGCTGAGGAACCAGACCCTAATCAAGTCGTAATTCATTATGTTGATAAACATAATAATAAAGACTATAGATATATTGTTGATAAGAATACTGTTATTAATTTAGAAGATATAAGTGGAACTGTATCATATGAAGGTATATTATTATATAGTATTGTTGGTATTCCAGATGAAGTAAATCCTGGAATGAATATGTATATGGATATAAGCTTAGATTATTATGAAGTAAATGGTAAAAAGATAGCTGGCGGTTCAACATACACAGCTACATCTGATACCGAAATAATAGTTCATAGAACAGACACTGTATCATATGTATGTTATGACAAGAATAATAACAATGAACCTTTTGAATGTCCTGAAAGTTTATTTGTTGAACCTGAAACTTATATTACATATAATGACAAAGTATATATAATTCATGGTTTATATCCAACATTTAATGATGGATGGAATGGTCATTCATACTTTGAATGGACTGGACCAATGATTGATTTATCAACAGCAAAATTAATTAAACCTGATGATAATGATATCTATATTCCAAGTTTTGGTTATTCTATCTTTATGGATGCTGAAGAAATAGGTGAGAATATTATTCTTACTGTAGATAATGAAGTATCTCTAATTAATAAAGGAATGGGTAATATACCTCCTGCTAAGACTAAACCAAGTGATATTTATAGAGTAACTTATGACTATAATAATGGTGCAAATAGTAAGAAGGAAACAGATGAAATAGTAGTTTCATACGAATTTGATCATTATAATGTCTTAGGTGTTGGTGAATTTGAAGCAGGTGCTATTTATAACTATCGAGAAAATACTACTATGTATAGTGTGTTTAATAGTACAACTCATTATCCTGAAATAAAGAAGATATTATCTGAAAACTTTGTTGGATGGTTTACTGAACCACATGGTGGTGAAGAAGTAACTACCCTTGAAGGAATAAATAGAAATATTACTTTATATGCAAGATATAATAATGAAGCCGTTAATGTTTATATTGAAGGTGAAACATATACATTATTATATGGTGAAGAATTCACATTCCCAGAATGGGAAGATAAAAATTCTAATAATATTGATGTAGTACTTGATTATGATGACGGAGAACATAGTCCATTTACAAGAATTAATACTACATATGATTTTGATTCATTTGAATATAATGGAACAGAATATCATCCTGGTGATACTATGGTAGTAACTGAGGATAGATATGTAGAAGTTAATTATGATGAAAATACTACATTTGATCCTGAATATGTAGCTCCAGTAGATACTGAAGATAGAATATTTATTGGATGGGTAGATTCAAATGGTGATCCTGTTGATGTACCTAACTTAACCGGTAGAGATATGAAATATCATAGAACTACTTTAACTGCTACATATGAAGAAATTACTTCAGATCAAATAGTTGTAGACTTTGATGGTAATAGAATGGTTGTAGATAAAGATACTATGGGTATTAGTGATCTTAATAATATGACTAGTCCATTAAAACCATCTAATGAAGTTATGACTATTCATCTTGATTACAATGATGGTTCTAACTATGTAGAAGATATTAATGTAATTAAGACTTATACTACTTCTGGATACTTAGTTAATGATAATGAAGTATCTACTGATTCTGATTTAATGTTTAATGAAGATGTTGTAGTAAGAAGTATCTTTGCTTCTAGTTACGCACCAGATATATTCAGTAATATGCCTACAGGCGTTACTGGTATATATGATGCAAAAGGAAATAGAGTAGAAAACTATGATAATGTTAAAGATGGCGATACATTATATTACCATTATGAATTAACTCATACTGTTACTCTAGAAGGTGAAGTAATAGCTACTGTTGAACATGGTGCTAAATATACATTACCTATTAATAACAAATCAGGTAATATATTAGAAAACATAGCTACGGTAACATTCAATTATATGGATGGTAGAGATGATACTATTAAATATGTAAAAAATAGACTTGCAGCTAATGGTTGGTTAATTAATGATGTACATTATGGTAATAGCGCTATTATTACAGTTAATGAAGATATTGAATTAATAAGAGATAATACTGAATCTATTTTAGGTGTTGACTTCCCAACTGATCCAAAACGTGACAAATATCAATTTGCTGGTTGGTATTTAGAAGATACTTATGAAAATAAAGTAGAAGAATATAACGGTACAGAGGATATAACATTATATGCTAAATGGGGTCGTCAAGTAACTATTACTGAGGATGGAGAAATATCTATTGAACCTCAAGGCTTCCAAAAGGTATTAGGAACTAAACCTAATAAGAATGAAAAATCATTTACAATAACATTCAAATACAACTATGAAGGTGCTCCTGCTGATAAAGTAGTAACATTATCTTCATATGATAAATTTATTGGATGGGATGTTAATGGTGAATTTGTTGAGGCTGGTACTCTATATACATTCATTGAGGATACAATATTAACTTCACAATATGAAAAGGTAGTTAATAATAACAACTTACCAAAAGATCCAACAAGAGATGGTTATACATTCCTTGGTTGGTTTGATAGTATTGACTCTGACGTAGAAGTAGATATTACAACATTAACTAATACTTCTGTTGTATATGCTAAATGGTTAGAATTTGATCCTGAAACTCAAGTTAAATTAACTTGGGACAATGTAGAAACAGTTCATGATAAAGGAACAGTAATTAACTTAGATAAATCTGAAGGTAAAACTAAAGAAGAAAAAGTTGCTACTGTAACATTTGTTATGAATAAAGATGGTTATGATAATAAGAAAGTATATATTAACAAAGTATATACTAGAGATCATTTAGTAATAAATGATGTTGATCATGACGATACTGGAGAATATACTCTAAATGAAAATACAGTAATAACTAGTGTTTATACTAATGAGACTATTTATCCAGAACTTCCAAAAGTAAATGATGGTAGATTCCTTGGATTCTATACTGATGAAGTTGGAGGAACTAAGGTAGCTTCTCTAGATGGTATAAATGATGATGTTACATACTATGCTCATTGGAGTACAGATACAGTAACAATAGACTTTGATGGAGATATTTATGAAGTTGAAAAAGGAACTGAAATAAACTTCACTCAAGGTAAAGCTAAAGGTTTAGATAATATTTCAGTAACATTTGATTATAATAAAGAAGGTATTAATAATAAACAAGTAACATTCACTACTACTTATGTATTTGATTATTATTCAGTTAATGATGAAAAATATGAAGTTGGTGAAAAATATATTGCTAATACTGATACAGTTATAAGAAGTATGTATACTGAAACTGAAGTCAATGACTTTGAAGGATACCTAAATAACGATTGGGATTTAGGTTATAAACCTGGTAATGAATACTTAACTAGTTGGACTACAGAAAGAAATGGTAATACTGATGTAGACTTTAGTAAATTAACTGGTAAGAATAGTTCTTATGATAATAAGACTATATATGCTAAGTGGAGTGAAGTAACTGAAGATATCACTGTTACTATTGATAGTATGGATCCATACACTATAAGTGCTGGTGAACAAATCTTAATTCCAACTGATAAAGTATTAACTCTTGATGAACCAAGTTCTGAAAGTTTTGATATAACATTTGTAATAGATAACAATAACAGTACTACAAGAACTGTTACTAAGTCTTATACATTTGATTACTTCACACTAAACGGAAATGGTAAATATCAAAGAGATGATGTAGTAACATTCTATAGTGATTCTATTATTAAGAGTAACTGGAAAGAAAACTATACTTATCCAGAATTACCTACAAATGATGATGATAGATTTATTGGATGGTTTACTAAAGAAGAGGGAGGTCTTCAAGTAACTACTCTTGATGGTATTACTGAAGAAACTACTCTATATGCTCACTACTTAGAAAACGATTATGTTGTTTACTTTGATGGTGCTGCATTCACATATGATGATTTCACTACTAGTGTTAATCCTGTAGCTTTAGGATATGCAAGTAATGAAACAGAAAAAGCGTTCTCATTAACACTTGATTATCAAGATGAGAACTATACTAATAGAACATTTGATTATTCAGTAAATAGTATCCATGTTGGATGGACTGATTCAAATAACCATTCTTATGGAGAAACTATAAACTTATCTTCTAGTACAAATGGAGAACACTATACATCAATGTATAATGTTGGATCATTTGATCAAGTATACTTAAGCTTATATAGCCCAAGTACTGATAAGTTCATAGGTTGGTATACAGCTCCTACTGGAGGAAGTAGAGTATATATTTATGAAGGTATGGAATCAAAAACATACTATGCACAATATATGACTCAAACTCAAGCTTCAGTAACAATTGATGATGAAGTAGAAATCTATAATATAGGTGATACTTTAACATTACCTGCTGCTAAGACTAAAGAAGGTAGTGCTGTAACAATCACATTTAATCCTGAAAATGGAGAAAGTTCATTTACTAAGTCTATAACTACAAGTTATACATTTGAAGGATTCAAATATACTAAAGATAATCAAAACTATAATCCTGATGATACATTTACTGTAGAAGAGGATATGATATTTAATAGTGACTTTACTAAAGTTGTTACTCAAGATACTTGGCCAGAAGATCCATCTAAAGAAGGATATTACTTCCTTGGTTGGTATACTTCTAAGAATGCTGGAACTGAAGTATTTGGATTTAACGACATAAGTGAAAGCACTAACATTTATGCTCACTATACAACTAACCCAGATTACTTTATTACAATTACTAATACAGTAACTGGTGAATATATTAAGGTTATGAGTGGTAGTGATTGGACATTCGCTGATTCTATATTCAATAAAGAGAATACAGAAAAACTTGGAACAATCACTTACAAGTTTAATTCTGAAGGTTATAATGATGAACATATAGATTACTATAGAACAAGTACTCCTTCTGGATTCTATATTGGTGATGACAGAACTACTGTTCATAGTATTGATGAAGTAAATAACTTTACTTCAGACACAAATATTACTCCATACTATGATGAAAATGATATAGTAACTGATTCTCATGTTGGAATAGATCAATTTGATTATGAAATAACTAATGGTAATAAAACTATTAAGTGTTTCAGTAAAACAGTTCAAACTGATCCATATGACAATGATGAATATACATGTTATGAAAACTATGATGAAAATGATGGAAACGTAACATTATATCTACATTGGCAAGATAAGAAGAAGATAACTGTTACAGAGCCTGATGGAACTGTAGATATTTATGATGAAGGTGACACTTATAACACTGGAGTTAATAATAGTACTAAGGATTCTGAAGGTTATACAGTAACATTTAAGTATCAAGATGGTGTAACTGAAGATACTACTCAAAGTCATATGACTACTTATACTGCTAATGGTTGGTTAATTAACGGTGAACACGTTGATAATAATACTGATATTACATTAGAGGAAGATTTAGTTAAGGTATATGATTATACTGAAACTACTACTGAAATTGTATTACCAGAACCAACAAGAGATGATTATACATTTGTTAAATGGAGTTCTGAACCTGATGGAACAGGTACTACTTATACAAATAGTAATATTAATAAGTTAACTTCTGATACTACAGCATATGCTATTTGGGCTACAGATGAAATAACAATCTCATTTGTAACTGATGGTGATGAACCAGTAAGTGATATAGTAGTTGCTTACGATACTCCAATAGGAGATGTTCTTCCAACAAGTTCTAAAGCAACTGAAAGAACAACTGTTGGTGAAGAAAATGTAATCACAGGTTACATATTCGATGGTTGGTATAGAGAAGATACTTATGAAAATAAAGTATCATCATCAAGTAGATTTACTGAAGATACAACTCTATATGCTAAATTCATTGCTGATGAATTCCCATATGTATATCCATACCATGAAGAAAACTTTGTATGTACTGGATCTAACTATATAGATACTGGTGTAGCATTATACACTGAAACTAATAAAGATTATAAGAAGGATTATGAAGTTGGATTTACTATTCAAGAATATGTTCCTTCACAACAAGTACAACAAGCTGTATTCTTCGGAGATAAATGGGAAGTTAATAATGCTGGTCAAAAATGGCCTGGTATAGTAATTAGAAGAAAAGATAAAACTAATAACATAGAAATTACTCAATCTATTAATAAGGGAGTTAAAGAATTTGTTGATATTACATCATACTCATTACCATTAAAGGTAACTATTTACAGAGTATCTGGAGTTGTTTACTATCAATTGAATGATGATGATCCAATTCCATTACAAGATATGAATGCATTTAACCAATACTTTGATATTAATGCATACTTCTGTGCTGGTGATAATGGTAGTGGAGGACAACAAAGATTCTTAAAAGGTACTATTTCAGACTACTATGTTAGAATGGGTAAATTTGATGGAACAATGGAAGGTATTGTTAACCATACAGTAACTTTCCCTGATGATACTGTTGAAATCCATAGACATAATAGTGTACTTGAATTAGAAGCTAATGAAACTTCTAAAGCAAGTGATAATGGTGCTGAAGTAACATTTGATTATAATGATGGAGTTACTGCTAGTGAAATTAGATATGTAACTAGAAACTATACTCCAAACGGATTTATAGTTAATGGAACTACTCATTATGATGACAATTCTACTTTAGTAGTAGACGAAGATAAAGTTTTAACTAATGATTATTTAGTTGAAAATGAACAAGTTGAGTTCCCAAGTGATCCTACTAGAGAACACTATACATTCCTTGGATGGTTTGATAAAAATGATAATGAAGTTAAGTATTATGATGGAGATTCGGATATTACATTAACTGCTAAGTGGGCTGGTGAAACAATTAACGTTTGTATAGATGATGATTGCACTGAAGTTCCTTACGGCGAAGAATATACAATTCCGGATTATGATACAAAAGATAATGATGTAATTGCTACAGTAACATTTAAGTATCATAATGGAGATTCTGATACAACTTCTACAGTAGAAAAATCATTTACTCAAACTGGATGGAAGGATCAAGATGATAATACATATACAAGTGAACAAGTAATAACTGTTACTCATAGATTAGAATTAACTCCAATTTATAAAGAAACAATTATACCTGCTACTTGGCCAGCTGATCCAACTAAGGAAGGCTCTGAATTCACTGGTTGGTTTACTAAAGAAAATGGTGGAACTCAAATCGATTCATATGAAGGTAATAGAGATATCGATGTTCATGCTCAGTGGAATATGACATTCCCAACTGACTTTGATATTGATTCAGATGACATTTATATGATGGTTGGTGAAACTCATCAAATAGTAGTAACATTTATTCCTGATGGAACTAGTGATACTGTTACATATACAGACTATGATAACGAAAAGATATCTATAGTAGATGGTTTAGTAACAGCTCTAGCTAAAGGAGAAACTACTATTACAGTAGGACTTGAAAATGTTCCTGATGTAACTAAGACTATTAATGTAACTATTATTAGTGATAAGTTAGAGTCTGACATTTATGAAGTAAGAGATAAAGTTCATGAAGACGATTCAGAATCAAGAATTATAATTGGTGCTGAAGTAGGAACTACTCTTGCAGAATTCAAAGACAATTTATTAAATCCAAGTGAATACGTTAAGATTTATGACAAAGATGGTAACGAATTAAGTGATGATGAAATTGTTATGACTGGTCAAATAATTAGACTTGTATACAATGACATTGTTGTTGATGAAGCTATCATGGCTGTTAGAGGAGATATTAATGGTGATGGATACATTAACGTAATGGATGATATTGCTATTATAAATTCTATAACTGATGCTAATCCAATTGATCCAATAACAGATTATGCAAGATTCGCAGCAGCAGATTTAGAAGAAGATGATTTCATTAACGTAGTGGATGAAATAAAGATACTAAACTATATTACTGAAAGAATTGATAGTTTAAATGAATAAAAAAGAAGGTATAAACCTTCTTTTTTTATTGTGTATAACCTTGACTAATAGACTTGCTTTGGAGTATTATATTTATATACTAGAGAAGTAGTAAATAGACTACTTCCATATAAAAAGTGGAAGGGTTACGTATGATGGTTTTAGGCAGAACAAAGCACAACTTAAAACTAATTAAAAAATTAGTATTCGTACTAATTCTTTTTGCGTTTGGATTTATGCTTAATACTAATACTGTTAAAGCTGATCCTACTAAAGAAGCATATTTTAAAGATGGAACTTCAATAGATAATTTCTTTAAAATTAGAACTACATATAAAAAAGGCTTTAGAAAAGCAACTGCTGAAGAATGGGCTGCTCGTGGTAATAAAGGATGGGTTTTATCAACTGATGATTCTCCTTATCCAATCTATGTATGGGATCTAGATACAGATTGGGTATACGGCTCTGAAGCTGATATTATATATTTGAATCCTGATAGTTCAAATATGCTTAGCATGACGAATTTTAATAGTATTGATTTAAGTGGTGTTGATACAAGTAAAGTAACAAATATGTCAAAAATGTTTGCATTCTCTGCTTATGTAAGAACATTAGATATAAGTAATTTTAATACGAGCAACGTAACAAATATGTCTGGCATGTTTCAAGATTTTGGTGTGTATAATCTTGACCTTCGTAATTTTAATACAAGCAAAGTAACAGATATGTCATATATGTTTAAAAACCAATATAGTTATTTAAAATCAGTAGATTTAAGTAGTTTTGATACAAGCAAAGTAACAGATATGTCATATATGTTTATGAGTTGTGACAGTGTAACTTCATTAAATTTAAGCAATTTTTATACGCCTGAAGTAACAAATATGAAAAATATGTTTTCTGGTATGCGTGAATTGGAATCTTTAGATATATCTAATTTTAGTACAAGTAAAGTAACAGATATGTCATCTATGTTTTCCGGAATAAAGAAACTAAAGACTTTAGATATACGAAATTTTAATACAAGTAATGTAACAGATATGAGCGGTATGTTTTCTGGCATGAGTGACTTGGAATCATTAGATGTAAGTAATTTTAATACGAGTAAAGTAACAGATATGTCATATATGTTTAGAGAAATGGATGGTATAACATCACTTGATTTAGGTAGCTTTGATACAAGTAAAGTAACAAATATGAAATATATGTTTCAAGGTTCAAATTATTTAAGAAGTATTAATTTAAGTAGTTTTGATACTAGAAATGTAACTGACATGCAATATATGTTTGAACTTTGTAATGATTTAAGAACAATTGATGTAAGCAGTTTTAAAGTATATAATGTTGAAAATATGGACCGTATGTTTTCATATACGTATAATTTAGAAAGCGTTGATTTATCTAGTTTTGATATTTCTAAAGTAACAAATATGTCACATATGTTTTATACTTCTGCAGTTCGTGAAATTGATTTTGGTAGTTTTGATACAAGACAAGTAACAAATATGGAAAACATATTTGGTGGGTCAAGTTTAAGAACCGTATATGTAAGTGAATTATTTAATACTGATAATATTCCTGCTGATCAAGTTTTGTTTTTTTCAACTGAAAGTTTAGTTGGACAAAATGGTACAGCTTATAATTCTGCTAACAAAACAAAAGAATATGCAGTAATTGATGATCCTGATAATGGACATCCTGGATATTTAACATATACAGAATATAGACCTAAGATTCATTATCCAGACGGAACAGTTGAAGAAGTAAGATTATATGATACATTTACTATGCCTGAGGAATATCCATTAAATTCTTTACCATTAGCAACTGTTACATTAGATTCAAATTATGATGGTGCTGATAGTAAATATTCTTATGTGGAAAAACAATTTGTATTTAATAAATGGATTGTTAAAGATACAGAATATGATCCTGGTGATACATTAGTTGTTACTTATGATGTTTATCTTGAACCAGATTACATTGAAGTTACAAATGGTGCTGATTTATCTCCTGCTTATAGAGAAAATCATAAATTTGAAGGATGGTATACTGATCCTGAAGGTGGAGAATTAGTACAAAACTATGACTCTGAAGAAGATTTAACATTATATGCTCATTGGAGTGATGCTCAAACTATACCTGTTACTATGCCAGAGGAAGTAGTTTATGTTCCTTATGGAGAAGATTTTAATTTAGGTATAAATGATACTTACCGTTTTTATGGTGAAGCTGAATATGTAAATTTTGATTATAATACTGGTGATGGTGGAGATCCTTCTTCATGGATAATGGCTATATACCTTGTTGGTGATGGTTGGACTATTGACGGTGTTCATTATGATGATAATAGTTATATAACTGTTACAGAACCAATAACTGTTAATTACAATAATAGAGAATATAAACCTCCAATTGAAATGCCAAAAAATCCACAAAATGGTGATAAGTATTTTGTTGGTTGGTATATGTTTGGTAATTTTGATAGTGAACCATATACTGATGAGTATTATTATGGTGGAGGAGATGTAACTTTTGTTGCAAGATGGATGGATGATCCTGTTAGTTTAACTATAGATGGTGAAACTACTATGGTTGAAAGAGGATATGTTTACACAGTTCCTAATGCCACTCCAGATCCATATGCACCGGTTAATAATAAGATTCATATTCATTTATATTACATGGATGAAGAAGATACACAAAAGGATGTAGTAATTAGTGAAGGTTATAGTATAGGATATCAAATAATTAATGGCGACACATATTATCCAGGAGATACTTATGTAGTTAATGATGAAACAGAAGTAGTAAGTATCCATGATTGGAATGGCCAATATGCCATGGACCCATATATTAAAGAGCCAACAAGAGATGGTTACATATTTATGGGATGGCAACTTTATAACTGGGAATATTATGATGTTTCTGATATTAATGTTGATATATATACTATAGAGCCATATTACACATGGTTTGATGGAGCATCATTCTATGCTGAATGGCAAGAAGAACCTGATCCAGATGAATATGTAGTAGTTCGCTATAAGGATTTTATAAAGAAAAAAGATTATAAAAAAATATATCCAAAAGGCTATGTATATACTTTTGGAGATTTAGGGGAAGTTAATCCTTTTGATGTTGAAATAAGAAATAATGTTAATGATGATACTGCAACAGCAACATATACTACTCATATTACTAGTAATTCATATACTGTAAAAATCGTGGGTTCTGATGATGAAAGTTGGAGAAATTCAAACAACTGGTATCATCCTGGTGATACTTATGAAATTAATGAAGATATTGAAATTGAAGTTCTAACATCTGTTTATACTGATAATTCTCATTATAATGGTGGATGCAGTGGTGATACTTATTTATGTGAACTAGCTTATGATGCAGCAGATAATAGTAGATATAACAATTACATTTTTAGAGGAGTTTATACTGAAGAAAATGGTCAAGGAGTAAAAATTAATCCACATACTATTGTAAATAATAATACTTATTATGGATCACATAATGGATTTAATACTTTATGGGTTTATTTAGAAGAAATAGACGAGAACAGTGTTATGGTTACTGTAGATGGTGAAGTATTCATAATGCCTAAAGGTGAGGGAGCAATTCCATCTCCTAGTATTACATCAGAAACAACAAATTATATCATTACATATAAATTTAATAATGGAGACCCAGATGTTTTAGGTATAGATACAGTTAGATATTATATAGATTCATTAAATTATAATGGGGATGAATATCAACTAGGAGATACTTTTGATTTTGAAGAAGATACAACTTTCTGGTCTTATTGGCAATTTGAACCTATTGGTGATGGCCTATTAGAAGTAAATGATGAACATTTCCTTGGATGGTTTGATGAAAATGACAATCAAGTAACATCTTTAGATGATATAGAGGATAATATAACATTATATGCTCATTGGGATTATCCAGATGTAAACGTTACTATAGAGGGTGAAACCGATACGGTTCCATATGGATTCACATATGATTTAGCTGAATTTAAAAACTTTAGTAGTTATGTAGATGCAGGGACTATAACATTCCATGATGCTAGTGGGGATTATGATGGAGATGTATGGACAACAGAAGCTCGTCAAATTCCAACTAAAGCTACTATAAATGGCGTTGAATATGAACTTGATGGTGATTATACATTCATTGAAGATACTGTTATAGAATTTGAATATGAATTTGAATTCATAGATGAAGAATTACCTCGTGATAAATCTATTATGGGTAGAGAACATTATACGTTTGGTGGTTGGTATGATAATCCTGATTATGAAGGAGATCCAATTACTAAATACTCTGGTATGAATAATATTGATGTATATGCTAAATGGATTGGTGAAGAAGTAATTGTTATTCTTAATGAAGACGAAGGCAATCCTTTAATCTATCACTATGGTGATACATATACATTTGGTGATTTACCTGAATCGTTTGTATGGGATATGGGTAATGAAATATTTGACTTTAATGATGGAGTTACTCCAAATAGTACTCAACATTTAATAATGACAATATATCCTGATACATGGTTCTACTATGGATATGATGAAAATGATGATCACGTTGATAATACATATAATGCTGGAGATACAGTTACTTTATATGGTGAAACTTGGATAGATGTAGGTAGTGAAGATGATAATAATTATGTTTATTCAGGTGTAACTATTCCTGATGATCCTGAAAGAGAACACTATACATTTGATGGATGGTATAATGAATGGGATTATAAAGTAACAAATATTAATGAATTAAATGGATTTGATCAAGTTATAACTGCTAAATGGATAGGTGAAGATGTAACTGTTCATTTACCAGATGAAGATATAACTGTGGAATATGGTAAAGAATATCCTACATATGAAAATAATTATCCAAAAGCTAATACTGAGGAATCAGAAGTAACATTTAAATATCATGATGGAGAAACTGATGATTTAGTAAGATATGTTGAAAAATCATATACTCCAAATGGATGGTTAATAAATGATACACATTATGGTGAAGATACAATTGTATTTACTGAAGAAACTACGCTTGTTCCAGATTATGCTGAAACAGTAATTCCAGTAGAATTCCCGAGTGATCCAACTTGGTTTAGACATGACTTTGATGGATGGTTTACTGAAGAAACTGGAGGAGAACAAGTAACAAGTTATTCTGATTTAGTAGATACAGAATTACATGCTCATTGGCATGATCATATGGCTATTATTACAACACCAGATGGTGATGTACAAGTTGATGAGAACAAACAATTTACTTTCCCAACTAATAATATTCCAAAGAATAATACTAATGTTGGTACAATAAAATTTGATCCTCAAAATGGACAACCAATTATTAGTAAAACTGCAGTTAAGAGTTATACTCCAAACGGATGGTTATTAGATGGTGTTCATTATGATGATGGAGAAACAATAACAGTACTTGATGATAGTACAATTACTCCTGATTATACTGAAACTATAAGTGTTGAATTACCAGAAAATCCTATTAAACCAAACTATACATTTAAAGGTTGGTATAGTGCTATGAATGGTGGAGATAAAGTAGAAGTTTCTGATATGAAATCTGCCATGACAGTATATGCACATTATTATGAAACTAATACTGAAGGTGAAGAATACAAATTACCTTCAAATCAACCGGCTAAACCAACTGAAACTCTTGCTACAGTAACATTTGATCCTCATAATGGAGATCCTGTTACAACAAGTACAGTAACAAAGAAGTGGATGGCTAAAGGTTGGTTAGTTGATGGTGTTCAATACTATAATGGTGATGTAATTTATAGAACTCCAGATACTGTAATTGAACCAAACTATACATATGTAATAGTTTCTGCACAGTTCCCTATAGCACCAACTAGAGGTAATGAAAGATATACTGGTTGGTATACTCAGGAAACTGGTGGAGAACAAGTTAAGAATTATGAAGGTACTGAAGATATAACACTTCATGCACACTATACTGATAACTATGCGGTTTTAATAGATGGAGAAACAATAAATGAGTCCATCTGTTTAATGTACAATTCTAACTGGAGTTGTAGTTCAGGGTTGGTTAGAAAATTTGAAGAAGGAACATATGAACAATATCAAGCAAAAGCAGATTCTGCACAATTAATATCTACTGATGATTCTCCATATCCAGTATATCTTTGGATGCAATATCCAACTTGGTATTACTATACTGAAGCAGATACAATATATTTTAATGAAAATTCTAATCATTTCTTTGCAAAATATTTTCAGTCAGTAGAAACTATAAATATTGATAAGTTTAATTCATCATATGTTACTGATTTTGGTTATTTCTTCTGGAATACTGGTAGAAGTAAACGTTTAGATGTATTACCTATAGATAAACTTGATACAAGTAATGCTATAAGTATGAATTATATGTTGTCTGGTATAAGTAATACATCAGTTGATTTTAGTAATTTTAATACTGCTAGAGTTGAAAATTTTTCTGACTTTTTATCGGGCGCTAGTGTTACTAGTCTTGACGTATCACATCTTAATACAAGTAGTGCAAAAAATATGTATGGCATGTTTAGTAATTTAAAAATTCCAAGCATTGATGTTAGCAATTTTGATACGTCTAACGCAACAGACATAGGTGGAATGTTCAAATATACTGATTTAGTTTCATTAGATTTAAGTAACTTTGATACATCAAATGTAACATATATGGGTGGATTAATTTCTGGTACTTCTAAACTTGAAAGTGTCAATTTATCTTCATTTAATACATCTAATGTTACATCTTTCAATCAATTTATGTTGGGATCTGCTCTTAGAGAAATAGATTTAAGTAGTTTTGATACCTCAAATACTAAAGATTTTTATGAAATGTTTGCTGAATGTCCTAACCTAGAAAAAATATGGGTATCTGATAAATGGGATAGTAGTTCTTTAACATCAGGAACTAGAACATTCTATGAATCTCCTAAATTAATTGGTCAACGTGGATCTACATATACTGGTTCAAATGCTTACCATGCTTATGCTAATACAAATGGACAATATGCTTATAATAGAATAGATATGGCTCCTGAAAAACCAGGTTACTTCTGGGATAAGTATGCTAATAAATATGTAATAACATTACCTGATGGTATTGAAGAAGTATATGAAGGTGCACCATTTGTGGTACCTACTAATACATATCCTAAGAATCTTGAAATAGAGTATACAATTACTTTTGATCCGATGAATGGCGAAGAAGTAATAACATCTAGCAAGATGAAGACATATGAACCTGTAGGATTTACTGATGGCGAAAATGTATATGAAAGCGGCAGTACAATCTATGTTGCTGGTGATATGACATTAACTCCATATTATAATGAAGTTGTTGTTGAACCAGACTTCCCAGAAGATCCTATTAAAGATGGTAATGACTTTGTTGGATGGTTTACTGAAGGTGGAGAAAAAGTAGAAGCTCTAGATAATATAGATACTGATACTACTTTATATGCTCACTATGAAGAATCATATAGTAAAGTTCTAGAATCTATTATTTATTCAGTAGCTAATAGAGAAGTTGATAATCAAATAGTTTATAGAATAGTTATCGGAGCTGAACCTAACACTACAATAGGTGAATTCAAAGATAATATGCTTAATCCAAATGAATTTATTAAGATATATGATTCAGATAATAATGAAGTATCTGATGATGATATAGTTAAGACTGGATTAACTATTAAACTTGTAATTGATGGTAATATTTATGATGAAGCAACTATGGTTGTTAGAGGAGACCTAAACGGTGATGGATTCGTTAATGTAATGGATGACATTGTTATTACAAACTCTATTACTGATGCTAATCCAATAAATGAAATATCAGATTATCCAAGATTTGCAGCGGCTGATCTTGAGGAAGATGATTTCATTAACGTAGTGGATGAAATAAAAATGCTTAACTTTATTACTGATAATATTGATAGTTTAAATAATTAAGAAGACTAGAAATAGTCTTCTTTTTATTGATTTTAAAAGAAATATATTATACAATTATGTTATAAACTAAGGGAGTGATATTATGGCTACTAAAAAGTCAAATAGTACAAAAAAAGTTCAAAAAGAGGTTAAAACAAATAATACTAAAAAAGAAGTAAAAACTACTTCTAAGAAAAAAACTGTGGAAAAGAAACCTACAGTTAAGAAGAAAGCAAAACCTGTAAAAATAGAAACAGTTAAAGATGAAACAAAAATAGAAGTAAAAAAAGAAAAGAAACCAATTAATAAGAAGTTAATAATTGGAATAGCTGCTGGAGCAGTAATAATAATTGTTTTAGTAATTCTTTCTATTACAGTATTCTTTAACAAAGAAAGAATAATAACTAATAAAGTTAAAAAGATGGCTTATGAGTATTATTCAGAATATTATTATGATTCTTTAAAAGAAGGAAGAGAAAAAGAAGATTTTGAAAAAATAATGGCTAAATTTAGTGGTATTGGATTTAAAATTAGTTTAGACAATATAGTTAATATTAAAAATGGAAAATATAATGAAGAAGTAGAATCACTTGGTTCTAAAAAGAAAAAGTGTGATAAATTAAATACTAGAGCAATTATATATCCTGAAAAACCTTATGGTAAAACAGATTATAGAATTGAAGTAGAATTAGATTGTGGATTTTAATAAAAAAGAAGGTTAAAATAACCTTTTTTTTGATTTTAAAAAGTGTAAAATATTGACTTTAATACTAGCAAAAAGTATAATTAAATATAATAGAGAAGTATTGTAAGGAAGGGTTAGTATGATATATATAGAAAACAAAAAATATTCTAATATATTCAAGAAATTAGTGTTCATACTAATTCTTTTTATGTTTGGTATAAATGTAGCAAAAGCTGCTACTATTTCATTTGAATCACATGGTGGACCAGATGTAGATAGTTATGAAATATCTACTGATAAATTAGGAGAACTTCCTAGTCCTACTATGGATGGATATTTATTTGATGGTTGGTATAAAGAAGCTACATATTTAAATAAAGTATCAAGTAAGACTGAAGTTACTGGAGATATGACTCTTCATGCTAGATGGGTTTATAATCCATTCCCATTTTTATATCCATATCATGCTGAAGATTTTATATGTACAGGATCAACTTATGTTAATACTGGTGTAAGTTTATATACAGGACCTAATGGTGATGAAGAGGGTACTTGGGATAAAGATTATGAAATAGGATTTACTATTGAAGCTTATGATCCTAATGAACAACCCGAAACTCAATCAGTATTTATGAATACTAAATATGAAAATCAATCATTAGGTTGGCCAGGTTTAGTAGTTAGAAAAGCTGCGGATAAAATAGAGATAACACAGACTATTGATAGTGGTAAAGTTCAAAGATATATAAATGATTTAATATTCCCAATGGATGTTAAAATCAAAAGAAAGAATAAAGTGGTTTATTATCAAGTTAATGGTGGTAGACTATATACTGTTCAAGATATGAGTACATTTACTAGATATTTTGATACACCAGTATATTTCTGCGCAGGAGATAATGGTTCTGGAGGAGTACAAAGATATTTAAAAGGAACTATTTCTAATTATTATGTAAGAATGGGTACTTATGAAGATTTAGAAACTCATACAGTAACATATCCAGATGGTACTATCAAAGTACATGGACATAATGAAGTAGTAGAATTAGGTAGTAATGATGGACCTGCTGATGTAGAAAATATTACTTTAACATTTAAATATAACAATGGTAGTTCTGATACTACAAGTACTAAAATTAAAACTACTACTCATCATGGATTTAATGTTGGGGATGTTCATTATGATAGTGATGCTACTTTAGTAGTAGATGAAGATAAAGTAATTGAATTAGATGATACTATAGATATTACTGGTTCATTTGAATTTCCAACTGATCCTGAAAAAGAACATTATACATTTGATGGATGGTTTGATGAAAATGATACTGAATATACTGAATACGATGGTGAAACAGATTTAACACTTAATGCAATATACACTGGAGAAGATGTAACTATTCATACTCCTAGTGGAGATGAAATAGTTCACTATGGTGATGTATATAATTTAGGAACTAATAATATTGCTAAAGCAAATGATAATATCGCTGAAGTAACATTTAAATTACATAATAATGAAAGTGATATCATTGATCATGTTCAAAGAGTATATACTCCAAATGGATGGTTAGTATCAAATACTCATTATGATGATAATGATGAAATAACAATAACTGAAGAAATAACTATTGAACCTGATTATGTTGATTCAATAGTAGGTGTAGAATTTCCTAATGACCCAGAAAAAGAAGGATATGATTTTACTGGTTGGTATACTGCTGAAACTGGTGGAAACAAAGTTGAATCATATATTGGAGCAAATGATATTACTATCCATGCTCATTATGAAGAACATATACCAGTAATTACTACTCCTTATGGAACTTATAATCCAGATGAAAATGGTAATTTTACTTTAGAAACAAATTCAAGAGATAAATGGCCTGAAGTTATAACTAGTGTTAATTTTGTAAGAAATAATGGTCAAAGAACATATAGTGAAGATTTAAAATATACTTATGAAACAAATGGTTGGCTAATAGAAGGAACACATTATGATGATGGTGAAGTAATACATGTTACTAAAGATATAACTGTAGAACCAGATTATATTAAAACTTTAGTTTTACCTCCATTTCCACCAAATCCAGTTAAAGAAGGTTATACATTTATAGGATGGTTTGACGCTGATTCTGGCGGAAATCAATATACTACTTATGACAATGTAGATGGGCCAAGATATTTTACTTTATATGCTCGTTATAGAAGTAATACTTCATATGGAGATTATAGATTACCTAGAAATGAAACACAAAAAGCAAATACTACAAGATCAACAGTAACATTTGTATATCATAATGGAACAGCAGATACTACTTCAACTGTTGAAACTAGATATTATCCAAACGGATGGCTTGTTGATGGAGTTCATCATGAAGATGGAGACTTCATATTTAAAACAGATGAAACTGTAATAGAACCAGATTATAATTCATATCCAGTTAATGGAGCTTTCCCAACTAATCCTACTAAATCAGGATATCAATTTGTAGGATGGTTTACTGAAGAAGCTGGAGGAGAACCTGTAACTGTATTAAGAGGAGATAGTGATATAACAGTTCATGCTCATTATACAGATAACTATGCAATAACTAAAGAGAGATCTAGTTTTGGATATACATTCACAGATGCAGTTTATGATAACAGTATTGATCAAACAGATATTAATATTCTTCCAGGTACTGTAGAACAATATAATGAAGCAGTTGCTGGAGGAGAAGCAGTTATTAAAAATCTAGAATCTACAACATCACCAAATCCAATATATGTATGGCAAAGTGGTGAAAATGTATATTATTATTCACCAGCAGATGTTATTTTCTTGCCTACTAATGGTAGTTCAATATTCTATCTTGTGAGATTTAAAACTATAGATATGAGTGGATTTAATACTGTTAAAGTAACAAATATGTCTCAAATGTTCTTATATTCTTATGCAGATTTAGATGTAAGTAGTTTTGATACACATAATGTTACTAATATGTCAGATATGTTTAGTTATTCTAATCCACATACTTCACTTGATTTAAGACACTTTGATACAAGTAAAGTTAGAAATATGAATAGTATGTTTTTTGGAGTATATACTACAGGTGAAATAGATGTAAGTTCTTTTGATACTAGAAATGTAACAGATTTAGCGGGATTCTTTAATACAGCTTTTGATTATAAAACCAATAAAACTCGTTCATATAATTTAAATCATTTTGATACAAGTAATGTTACAAATTTAAACGCTGCTTTTAATATATGTGGTTTAAAACATATTGATGTAGATGAATGGGACACTTCTAATGTTACACAAATGAATTCTATATTTAATAATGATACTCTTTTTGAAGAACTAGATTTAACTAACTGGGATACACATAACGTAACTACAGCAAGAAGTCTTTTTAATACATGTTATGCTACAACTATTTACGTATCAAGAGATAAATGGGATATGAGTCAATTACAATCTGATGGAACTACTAGTAGTTCAGATTATAATATGACTAATAATATGAAAAATGTAGTAGGGCAATATGGAACTAAATATAATGCTAATAATGTTAAAGATAAAACATATGCTGTTATAGATGATGCACCAGAAACTCCAGGATATTTAACAGATAGTTATCCAGATTATTATGCAGTTAAGGTTTTAGATGACTTAGAAATAGTTCAAAAGAAAACACAATATACTTTACCGAATAATACTGAAGAATCAGAAATTCCTGATGAAGTATATGCTACAGTAACATTCAAGTATTTTAATGGTAGTGAAGATACAACAAGTACTGTAATAAATACAAATATGCCTAGTGGATGGGTTATTGATGGAGTTCACTATGATGATGGTGCTCAATTAACAGTAACTGATGATATTGAAGCTACACCTGATTTTATAGAAGTAGTAATGGGCGCAGAATTCCCAGAAAATCCTACTAAAACAGGTTATAGATTCTTAGGTTGGTATACAGAAAAAACTGGTGGAGAAAGAATAACTTCTTATAATGATCAAGAAGATATTACATTATATGCTCATTGGGAATTAGATTTAAATCCAGGAGAATATGAGTTACCAGTTAATGATATAGATAAAGATTCTGATATTTATACAGTAACATTTATGCATAATAATGAAGAATATAGTACTAGTAATGTAGTAGCGTCATATATACCAAATGGATGGTTTGTTGATGGAAAACATTATGATACAGGTGAAATAATTAATTATGTTGATGGTATGGTCATAGAAACAGATTATACTAAAAATGTAGCACCTGCTACATTCCCAAATAATCCTAGTAGTGCAGGTAGTAACTTTAGTGGGTGGTTTGATAATAAAACTGGTGGAAATAGATATACTTCTTATAATGAAGAAAGAGATATAACATTATATTCACATTTCTATGTTAAAGAAGATGCTGAAGAATATATATTACCAATAAATGATATTCCAAAAGCAAGTGAAGAAGTATCAGCAGTAACTTTTAAATTCCATAATGGTGATCCTGATTATGTATCTCATGTTATAAAGAGATATATACCAAATGGATGGTTAGTAGATGGAGTTCGTTATAATGCAAATGAAAGAATATATAAAGATGAAAATACAGTAATAGAACCAAACTATAATTTCTATTATGTAATGGATGAATATCCTGCTAATCCAACTTTAGATGGATACAAATTTAAAGGTTGGTATACTGAAGAAACTGGTGGAGAACTAGTTACTGATTATCATGGATTAGAAGATAAAGTTCTTCATGCACAATATACAAATAACTATGCAATCCTTATTCCAGGACCTGAAGTATATGATTTATTTAGACAAGGCGTTACTATTCAAGGTTGGTCTAACTGGGGTTCGTTCTTTGAAAAAGGTACTAGAGAAGGTTATGAATCCGCACAAAGAGGTGGATATTATGATAGATTTCAATTTAAAATTTCAACAGATGATTCGCCAAATGATGTATATATATATGCAACTCATGAAAATAGTGGGACTCAAACATATTACTATACAGATGCCGATGTAATTTTCTTTAATCAAGATTCTAGTAAATTTTTCTCAGGCTTCGAAGGTAGCTATATGAACTTATCACAATTTAGTACAGTTGATGTAGAAAATATGGCATCTATGTTTTCTTATATGAAACATACATATCTAGAATCATTGGATTTATCTAATTTTGATACTAGAAATGTAACAAATATGTCTCGTATGTTTTCTGGGTCAAATTATATTAAAAATCTAGATCTTTCAGGATTTTATACAAGCAAAGTAACAGATATGTCATATATGCTTTCTTTAGAAAATGTTGAGACATTAGATTTATCAAGTTTTGATACAAGTAATGTTACAAATATGTCTGGTATATTTAGTAATTTGAAAAAATTGAAAGAACTTAATATAAATAATTTTGATACAAGTAATGTTACAGATATGAATCATATGTTCTCTTCAGCTTATGTTTTCACTGATTTAGATCTTTCAGTTCTTAATACAAGCAAAGTAACAGATATGTCATCTATGTTTTTTTCAATGAGATATCTAAAAAATATTAAATTAGGTAATTTTGATACAAGTAATGTTACAAATATGTCTCAAATGTTTGATTCTTTATACGCAATTGAAGAATTAGATATATCAAGTTTTGACACTAGTAATGTTACTAATGCTAATTATATGTTTTATGATAGTAATAAACTAAAAACTGTGCGTGTTGCGGATGGATGGACAAATGAAAATATGACATCATCAATTTCTATGTTCTTTAGAACAAATAGTATTGTTGGTCAAAAAGGAACTACATATGATTCTAGTCATACTGACAAAACATACGGAATTGTAGATGATGCACCAGATCATCCAGGGTACTTAACTTATAAATATAAAGATTTATATACTTTAACTTTCCCTGATTATTCTGATGAAGCTGAAGCAGGTAATTATAATCTTCCAACTAATACTTATGAGAAACAATCTGAAGAAATTAAATCTATAACATTTAAACTTCATAACGGTGAAGAAGATATAGTTAAACCTATGAATAAAGTATTTATTCCAAGTGGATGGTTAGAAGATGATGTTCATTACGATGATACTGTTATAGTTGAAAGAGATATGACATTCACACCAGATTATATTGAAACTACTACTCTTGAATTTCCAGAAGATCCAACATGGAATGATATAGAATTCCTAGGTTGGTATACTGAAGAAGGAGACCTAGTTGAAACACTAGATGATCTAGGAGAAAATACTATTCTTCATGCTCATTGGGATACAACTTTACCAACAGATATGGAATTAGATTCTGATGATATAACTATGGTAGTAGGTGATACTCATTTAATTGATGTAACAT
>CAMYZQ010000016.1 GCA_947303895.1 uncultured Bacillota bacterium
GTTAATATGATAGGTAAGGCAATTGGTTTAGATGTATTAACAACATTTGCAGATGTAGATGTTGAAGATATGGATAACACAACTGCCGCAACTGCAACAGATGAATTAGAAAGATTAGAAAGACAAGTTTACAACGAGGCTGGTATTTCACAAAAATTATTTAATACTGATGGTAATGTTGCTCTTGAAAAGTCAATCTTAAATGATGAAGCTTCAATGATTAATTTAATATTACAATTTGAAGAGTTCTTAAATGAAATAATTAAACCTTATAATAAAAAGAAAAATTATTCATTTAGTGTACAAATTTTGGGAACAACAATATATAATTATAAAGAATTGGCGAAATTGTATAAAGAACAAACTCAATTAGGTTATTCTAAAATGTTGCCACAAATTGCTTTGGGTAATAGTCAAAGTTCAGTATTAGCAACAGCATTCTTTGAGAATGAAGTATTAGAATTATTTAATGTATTTATTCCACCAATGTCAAGTAATACAATGAGTTCAAATGCGGCTCAGGTTCAAGAAAAGGAACAAAAAGGTGAAGATGATAAAAAAGGTGGAAGAAAAGAGTTGCCAGACGAAGAGAAGTCTGAGAAAACTATACAAAATCGTGAAAGTATGAGTTAAGGAGGGTTTTAGTATGCATCAATCAGTTGCAACAATTCAGAGTCCTGAGTTTATAAACTTACAACCTCTTGATATGAACCCATTAATGTCAAAGTGTGAAATAAAAGTTTTATATGTAGGACAAAATCGCAACCATTCTTTTATTACTAAAGAGGTTGCAACAGATATGGCTAAAACTTTGCGTGGAGCTCCAATTGTTGGATATTATAAGGACGAAAAAGAAGATTTTAGAGACCATGGGGATAAAGTAATTATAGAAGATGGTGAGATTAAATTTGAGTGTCAAACCAAACCTTATGGTTTTGTAAGTCCAGACGCAAAAGTTTGGTTTAAAGAGTTTGAAGATACTGATGAATTTGGTAATGTAGAAACTCGTGAGTATCTTATGACAACTGGCTATCTTTGGACTGGACAATATGAAGAAGTTCAAAAGGTAGTTGATAATGGAAGACCTCAGTCAATGGAACTAGATTCTGAGACTCTAGATGGACATTGGGCAGAGGACAAAAATTCAGGCATTGATTTTTTTATTATAAATGATGCAATTTTTTCAAAGTTATGTATTTTAGGAGATGATGTTGAACCTTGCTTTGAAGGTTCAAGTGTTACAGCTCCGCAAGTAAGTTCTTCATTTACTGCTGTTGATGATAGCTTTAAAAATACATTATTTTCAATGTTAGAAGAACTAAAATTTGCTTTAAAAGGAGGAACAGAAATGTCAAAAGTAGACGAAAAAACTACAGACACTCAATTCGCTAAAGACGAAGAAGAGAAGAAAAACACTTCTACTGACGAAAGCAAAGAAGTAGACACACAAGGAAAACCTGAAGAAGAAAAAGATACTGAAGAAAAGAAAGCTAATGAAGAGAAAAAAGAAGACGAAGAAGAAAAGAAAACATCAACTAAACACGCTAAAAAAGAAGATGAAGAAGAAAAGAAGGAAGATGAAGACGAAGAAAAGAAGTTTGCATCTGACGACGACGAAGAAGAGTATGCAGCTAAAGAAGACGAAGAAGAAAAGACTGAAGAAGATGAAGATAAAAAAGCTGTAGAAAAATCTGCAAAAGCAGATGATGAAAAAGAAGAGAAATCTGATGATAGCGAAGAAAAGAAAGATGATGAAGAAGATAAAGAAAAGAAATTTGCTCTTTTAGAAGAAGAAGTATCAAGACTTCAAAAGGAAAATGAAGCTTTACTTGAGTTTAAACATAAAGTTGAACGTAAAGAAAAAGAAGCTTTAATCGAACAATTCTCTGTTATTCTTGCAGAAGAAGATTTAAAAGATGTTAAAGAGAATATTGATAAATATTCTTATTCAGAAATTGAATCAAAACTTTCTGTAACATGTGTAAGAAAGAAAGTTTCATTTGATTCGTTAAAAGAAGATTCTACTTCTACAACAGGAACAGAAGATGACGTTATATCTTACACTATTACAGATGGTGATGTTTCTTCTAGTACACCTGGTTGGGTGAAATCAGTTAGAAGAACTCAAGCAGAAAACAAATAATAAATTTTTTATAGGAGGATAATAGACATGGCAAAGACAACAATTTCTAGAGTTGGATATGGTCAAGTAGAGCCAAATCATCTATCAGCTCAAAGAACTGGTCAGATTTATGCTCAATTACCTGCTGATGACGAAATTACTCTATTAGAGAATGGTCAGTATGTAAAATATGACTATGAAAACGGAAAAGTTGACTTTAGTGGCGACGGTGAATGGATGATGGTATTCAACGAAGTTAAACTTTATGATGATTTTAGAGAACGTTATAAAGACTTCGCTATGGAGAAAGATAACTATACACCAGGAACATATAGTTATGTAGACGCTTCAAACCAGACACAAACAGCTACAGTTGATCACGGTGTATCAACTAAAGGTCAAATGGTTCCACGTGTTATTAAAACAAACGTTGGAGACATTTACACAACAAACTGCTTAGGTATGGCAGGTGCTAAAAATGCCACAACAAATGGTATTGAAGTTGAAGTAGGTACTGAACTTACTCCATCAAATACTGGTTACTTAAATGTTACAAATGATGCTGATAATGAAAGCATGGTTTGGAAGGTAGTTAAAGTTTATACAATGCCAGATAATCAACCTGGTGTTAAACTTCAAAGAACTAAATAATTAAGGAGGAGAATAGAATATGTTAGATTTTAAAGACTTAACACAATTAGCTCTTGTTACAGCTAATGCTGATTCTTCTTCAAATACACTTTATTCTTATGGAGAAGATAAATTTAGCTACACAGAGTTAAATGAAACATTAAGAAGAGAATGTAAAGAAAAATTTGGAACATATGACCTATGGAGACAAAATAAAAACGAATTCTTTACATTAATGGAAGAAGTTATCAATGACGTACTTCCAAAGAGAGTTTTAGAACAATATGGCGCTTTTGCTGATATTAAAACTTTCAAACAGGGTGACAAACCTGTATTCACAGAAAAGATTACTGCAGCTTCAAGAAACAGAGCTAAAAAGTTC
Organism: uncultured Bacillota bacterium; assembly: GCA_947303895.1. Classification (GTDB taxonomy): domain Bacteria; phylum Bacillota_I; class Bacilli_A; order RF39; family UBA660; genus RUG13038. The sequence continues at coordinate 3,135 of CAMYZQ010000016.1, forward strand.
ATCACAAAAGTTGGACTAGCTGGTGTTTATGAAGTATTCAAACTAGATGGAAAGACAATTGAAATCACAACAGACGCTTACGGCGGAGCTGCTCAGATTTCTATTGAAGAATTTCTAGATGGTAGAGTTGATTTTGCTACAATTATTGAAATTGTAATGGAAGGTTTAGATGAATCAGTTTATTGTGAAATTGAAAGAGCTCTTAAGGCTACAGTTTCAACATTACAACCTGCTAACAAAACAACTCAAACTGCTTTCGTTGAAAAAGCTATGGACGACTTAATCACTGTTGCAGACGCTTACGGACGTTCAACAATTTATTGTACATTCGAGTTTGCTGCTACAATGGTTCCAGATCAGAACTGGCGTTCAGATAATATGAAAGACGAAAGATGGAATAATGGCTATCTTGCTAACTATAAGGGACATAAGGTTATTGTACTTGACCAATCATTTGATGATGAGACAAATGCAAAGAAGACTATTGACCCTCAATTCGCATTCGTTATTCCTACTGGTGCTACAAAACCAGTTAAAATCGCTTTCGAAGGCACAGCAGTAACTAGAGAAGTTGAAAATCAAGATTGGTCTAAGGAAATTCAGGTTTACAAGAAGATGGGTGTTGGTACTATCGTAACAAACAACCTATGTGTATATGTAAACACATCACTTAGCTAATTTATAACAAATTAATATATACAGTATTTTCAGAGGTGCGGCAAGTGCCTCTGAAGGTGCTATATATCAAGGAGAAAAAAGGAGAGAAATTATGTTAGATAAAAATTATATTGTAGAAATTACAAACAGAGACAGTGGCAGTGCAGGTTATACTATTGCAGAAATGAATAATCTTCACAGACAGTTTGCTGCTGGTGAAACAAAAGAAATTACTATGGAAGAGTTAAGAGCCTTAACTTATCTTCCAGGTGGTATGCAAATATTACAAGACTGCTTCGTTATTCATGATGAAAAAGCAATTGCTGAAATTTTTGGTGAAGTTGAACCAGAATATGCTTATGACGAAGAGGATGTAAAAACATTATTGACTACAGGTACAAATGACCAATTAGAAGATTGTTTAGATTTTGCACCTGAAGGAGTTATTAGTTTAGTTAAGAAAATTGCTGTTGAAACTAAATTGAATGATGTTGCTAAAAGAAAAATTATTCAAGAAAAAACAGGTTTTAACGTAGATAGAGCAATTGATGCAAACGAATACACAAAAGAAGAAAATGCGAAAGAAACAAAATCAGAAAGAAGAGCTAAACCAGTTTCAAAGAAAGCAGAGACTGCTAAAACAAGAAAAACTGATTTACCTTCATTAAAAGATTTGAAAAAAGATAAATAAATAAAAAACTAGGAGGTTATGCATTATGGCTGTTAATAAAACACCCTTTTCTGCAGTTTACGACTGTTTTTTAAGCAAAGTTACAGATGATATGTATATGGAGCTTACACCAGAAGAAACTGAAGGATTATTACAAGATTTTTTACTTAATGCAATTCCTTATTTTGAATTTCCTAGAAAGAATATAGCTGATTATAGTATTGATAATGAAGAGTTTAATGTAGAATTAGACCAAGAAGAAATCAATATACTTGCAACATATATGGCTGTAGAATGGTTAGGTCAACAATTAGCAATTATTGATAATGTTAGACAAAAATATTCAGGAACTGATTTTAAGTTTACTTCACAAGCTAATCATATGGGGCAAGTGTCTAAGTTAGTAGACCAATATAAAACTATGGGTTTTCATTTACAAAGACTTTATAAAAGAAGAGAAGTAAATGAAGAAGGAGAGGTATTATCTACTATGAGTAAAATCATGGGAGGTAAGTAATATGGTGCTACAAAATAATATAGAAATAGACGATAACGCTGTAAAAAATAATTTTGAAAGGTTAATAGACCAAACTTTTAAATTATTACCAGATAGAGAAGAACAAAAAGATTGGCAAAAACCTTTAGAAACTATTATAGTAGAAATTACAGGAATGAACCACTTGTTTATCGGTCAACAAGAAAAGTTCCTTACATTATTAAGTAAATTGGAAGGAATATCAGAATTAACAGATGAAAGAGATTTTCTTATATTTAGAAGGATGATTTTTGAATGTTTAAATCTGTTAACTGATTTAGAAAACTCATGTCTGGCTTAAATAAATTAAAAACAAGATTAGATTATAGAGGCGGTGAAGCGCAGCAAGACCGAATGATAAATGATAAGTTAAGAAGTTTGAAAAAAGCTTTATTATATTCTTATCAAGCTGGAATAGCCGTATTAAAAGATAATAAAGAATTTAGATGTTTAATGAACCCAGATAGACTAGTACCAGACTATGATAATAAAGAACTTTCTATTCCATTTGAAGATATTGCTTTAAATGAGAAAGAAGAAGGGGTTCAGAAAATTGATATTAAACCTGGAGACGTATTTGAATGGAAGCAAACTCATTCTTATTGGCTTGTTTATTTACGTTTTTGGGAAGAATTAGCGTACTTTAGAGCAGCTGTCCGCAGATGTGATTCTGAAGTAGAAGTTAATGGACAAAAATATAGAGTTTATATTAAAGGACCTGAGGCTAAAGAAATAGATTGGAATTTAAAAGAAGATACTAATTGGAACGACCCAAATTATACAATTATGATGTATATTACAGAAGATGAAAACACTTCTGCTTTCTTTAAAAGATTTCAAGAGGTTAAAGTTGATGGTCGTAATTATAGGGTTGCTGGAGTTAATTCTTATAAAGCGGAAGGTATTTTACAAGTATACTTAAATGAGTATTATAAAAATACTATTAAAGATGAAGGTTATGTAGAACCAACTCCCGCACCTACACCAACACAAGGTTGTAGAATTGAAGGAGATACATTAGTATATCCTTATGACACAAAAACTTATTTAATTAAAGATAATCAAGAAGATGGTTTTTGGTCTATTGATAATGAGAAAAAAGCAAAGATAGTAGCAATTAATAATCAACAAGGTGCTGTAATGGTAGAATTTATTACAGGTAAAAGTGGAAAAATTAATTTAAGCTATAAATCAAATGATACAGAAGAAATTTTAGCAAATGTTGAAATTGTTATAGATTCTTTGTAGAATATATTATAAAGGAGATAAAAGGATGAGAAGAGATTTGATAAGAACATCATTGAAATCTTCTTTTCTATCTTGTGAAAAAGATTTTCAAACTATTTTAAGAAGACTTTTTATTGAAAGTCAACCTTATGATAAAGAATTAAAAAAATTATTAGTAATAAACACTAAAGATTGTTTAGATGCTGTTGATAATGAAGTTTATGAAAATAAAGTTAAAGAAATGACAGTAGCTAAATTAAGAAAAGAAGGTTTTATAAAATTTGAGCCTGTTATAAAAATACCTGAAGATGAAGAAGTAAAAAGTTATATTATTATTTCTTTTGATAATTTTATACCTACATCAAATCCTGAATACAGAGATTGTACTGTTAGTTTTGATATTTTATGTCATACTGATTGTTGGGATATAGGTAATTATAGATTAAGACCTTTAAAAATTGCTGGTTATATTGATGGTATTTTAAATAATGCTAAACTTTCTGGTATTGGAGAGTTAAAATTTAGAAGCTGTTCAGAAATGATACTTAATAATGAATTGGCAGGATATTCTTTAATGTATGATGCAGTTCATGGTAATGATGATAGACTTGAAGGAGATGATGAATAGTGAAAATAGATGATTTTTTACTATTAAGTGGTGAAGATATACCATTAACTTCTTCAAATATCATTATTCATAATCCAACTATTCAAGAATTAGTTCAAATTTTTTTAGATGAAACAAGTTTTTTAACAGGTTTTGAATTTTTATTTTTTTCAAAAGATAAAATGAATAAGAATGAACAACAGATGTTAAGTGCTTTATCAGATTTTGAAGTTTTATTGGCTTTATTAAGTATGACTAATGATTCACCAATGAAAAATCAATTAGACTGTTTAAAAAAGTTTTTATTACTACTTTTTAAGGATTATGATATTGAATATAAAAAAGAAAATATTATTTTAACAAAAGACAAACATCTTATTGTTATTGATGAAATATTATTTTCTGAAATAAAACAAGTAATTAATCAAATTTTTCCTTTTAAACAAAAAGAAGGATTGGATTTTAATCCTCAAAACGAAAGAGCAAAACAAATTGCTGAAAAAATAAAAAAGGGTAGAGAGAAAATTCAAAAACAGAAAAAACAAGATGGACAATCTGATAGTTTATTTGAAAAATATATATCAATTTTATCTATAGGTTTGCAAATACCTATAAAAGAATTATATCAATGTACAGTTTATCAATTATTAAATATGTTTGAACGATATGAAAAGAAAGAAGTTTATGATGTTCATTTAAAAGCCCAGTTAGCTGGTGCAACTGGGATGAAAGAAGTAGATCATTGGATGATGTAATTCCATTATCCATTTATCTTATAAATAACTTTGAAAAAATAATATATTAAATTAAGGAGGAACAATACTAATGAAATTTGGTGTTAGAGAAATTTGCGACGTTGTTTTTAAAGCAAAAGAGCCAACAAAGATTGGTAATAAAGTTTTCCAAGCTGGACAGCCTGTTCTTTATATTGATACAGCAAAAACTTCTACAGTAGAAGGTGCTGCTACAACAGTATATGCTCAAGGTGGTAAGGGTAATACAAGACTTATTGCTTGGGAAGGAGAAAAAACTTTAACATTTACAGTTGAAGATGCTTTACTTTCTCCTATTGGTTTTTCAGTTCTTTCAGGAGCTGGTTTGTTTAAAGGCAATAGCTCAAATGATCAGGTTCATGTTCATATGACTACTGCTACATCAGTTGGTAGTAATGGTGAAATTAGTTTAGCTAATGCTGTAGGAGGTAAAGAAATTTGTCCAACAGCTCCATTATTTATCTCTAAAGCTGAAGCAGATGGTTCTGTAACAGGAACAATGTTTGATGCTAAAAATGTAACTACTAATTCTGTTTTTGTTGATGGTACAAATATTGCAGAAGGTACAAAGGTAGTAGTTGATTATTATGTTAAAGCTGATGGAAGTAATATTTCAGAACTTCAAATTAATGCTAAAGACTTTGCAGGTTATTATTATGTAGAGGCTTCAACATTATTTAGACGTGAAGATACAGGTAAAGATATGCCTGCTGAAATTACATTCCCTAAGATTAAAATTCAATCTAACTTCACATTTACAATGGCTTCAGAAGGTGACCCTTCAACATTCACATTTACAATGGATGCTTTTCCAGGATATACTTATTTTGACCAGGATAAAGAAGTTCTTTGTGTAATGCAAGTTATTGATGAGTCTATTGATGATACAGCTGATATTGATTCTGTAATGAAACATGATGCAACAAAAGAAACTCAAATTGATGTTGATTTAACAGATAATAATTCAGAAAATGCTTCAACATTAGAAGCTTATGATAGCTGGACTTCAAATAGTACAAATAATAGCGGAAACTAATTTATAAAAATTAAGAGAGGGTGTTTTTCCCTCTCTTTTTTTTTACCTTAATTTAATATTTTATGCGGAAGGTGGTGTTTAGTATGGGACAAGAAAGAAAAGATTTAGTGTATATTCATGCTTTTTCAGATGACTGGGTTGAAAAAAGAAGTAGTATTCATGTCAGTGATAGAGATGTTCAAGAAGCTTTTACCAGTCATAAAGAAAGATATTCACAAGGAAATAAATTATTGTTTAGAGGTGGAGATTTAAATAAGGCAAAAAAATCTTATCAAAAATTATATCATTATATTTCACAAGCAAATGAAGTAAACCCAGAAGCTTTTGATAAAAGTTTACAGGATTATGTTAAAAAAATTGTTGAAGAGATGAAAGAAAAAGGAGTTACACGAACAAAATTACCAGGAACTTCAAAAGCAGTAACAAATATAGGTTTTTTAGGTCAGTCTAATTTAGAGGAATTGATTAATGGAGACGTAGGCCAACTATTTAAATTATGGAAATCAGTTCATGAAATTATGGCAAGCATAATGAATGAAGAAAGTCAAGCTTTATTAAAATCTAAAGGATATTTACGACCAGATGAAGTTGAAAAAATAAATACCGCTGTTGATTCTTTAGATAAAATGATAAAAATGGAAAATTCAGGAAAAACTGTTGAAGAAATTCTTGCTCAAAGTAAAAAAACCTCACATAATTTACGTACTGCTTGGAGAGGTGGTTTTAATGAATTTTATAAAAATCTTGGTTTAGCTTCATCAAAAACTCTTCAAGATGAATTAAAACAATCTCAAAAGGCTATAAAAGGAGTTACAGCATTAATAGAAAATACAGGGGGTCAGTTTGAAAATGGTCAAAAGTTAAAAGCAGATAACGCAATAATAATAGATTATCAATATAGTGGAAATAAAAGTGCTGGTAAAGCTTTTTTAGGTATTTCTGAAAAAGCTAGTAAAATGCATCCTTATAAATGGGGAGCTGAATCAAGAGCAGGTAGAAGCAGTTTAATGGGTGGTACTAATTATGAAAGATTATTTGCAGAAGTAAGCAATAAAGACATAGAAAGATATTTTTGTAATGAATATGTTCATTTTAAAGCCAGTTTTATGGATGACCCCACTAATCTTATACAAAAGTATATAACAGCAAAAGCTGCATCTTATGCATTATCAGGAAGTAATGATGAAAAAATGACATATTTTTTACATGCTGGAGATCAACTAGTATATATTCCTAAATTATTAGAAAGATTATCTTCTGCTGCTACAGAAGGTTCAGAGGGTATTATGCGCTTAAGTATTAATCATCCAGATGTAGGCTCTCCAAAACCTAAAAAAGATATGACTGCAGAAGCTAGATCAGAAATGATATATGGACGAATAAAAAAACGAGTTAAGTTTTCTATGGGAATTGCTTCAGACCAGTTTTGGTCTCTTATGGGTTTATAGTTTAATTATTGACAAGATATAAAATTTTTGATATAATAACATATATAATAAGATAGAAAAGGAGATTATAATTATGGCAGATATAAAAATACCTAATTATGCGGATCTTGATTTAGAATTAAAACAAGATACAAAAATAATTACAATAAATGGAATAGATATTGAAGTTTTTCAATATTTACCAATGATAGAAAAATATAAATTGATTAATTTAACATTAGCAGAAAGTTTAGAAAATAATGTGTATAACCCAATTAAAGCGGAAGTGTTTTTTAATTTAAATTTAATTTTTAATTATACTACAATATATTTTTCTGCAGAAGAAATGTTAGATGCTTATGACTTGTTTGATAAATTAGAAAAAAATAATGTGATTGAAAAAGTGATTGCTGCTATTCCTGAAACAGAATATAAATATTTATTAGAAAATTTAATTACAACAATGACAAGAAATACACAATATATTCAAAGTGTTGCTGCATCTTTAGATGTTGTATTTGATAAATTACCTAAATTAACAGAAGGAATTAAAGAATTAACAGAAGGTATTAAATCTGGTGATTTAAAAGCTGATAATATTACAGAGTTAGCTGATAAATTAGGAATGAATTTTACTGATTTAATAGATGGTTCGAAGGATGTTCAAGAAACAGTAAAAAATCAAAAAGAAAAAGATAAATAAAAACAAAGGACAATATTGATTAATTTTATGACCTTTATTATCATATATAGATAGTAAAGGTCATTTTTTTTATTTATAAAAAAAATAAAAGAAATGTTAAGATAGAAAGAGATTCGGATAAGGAGGTAAAAGGATATGGGATTTTCAGTGAATTCGCTAGGAAGATTAAATATTGAAGTTGGATACACTGTTGATAAAACTGGTTTGAATGAGATAAGAAACAGTTTATCTGATTTAATGACTAAAAGTAAAATGTTTGGTCCTAATTTGAGTTCAGGTATGAGGGAGGCTGCGGCCTCAGCTAAACAGCTTACAGGAATGCTTGCAGCTGCTACAGACCCAAAAACCGGTGCGTTAAATATGGGACAGTTAGCAAACTCTTTTAAAACTACAGGAACTAGTTTAACGTCAATGAGACAAAGTTTGTCTCAGGCTGGCTTCGAAGGAAAACAAGCTTTTGCTACTTTAAATAAACAAATATTAAGTACTAATACTACATTTACAAAAACAGAAGGGATTGTAGGACAATTAGGAAAAACTTTTATGAATACATTTATGTATAGTTTTTCTTATAGGATAGTAGGACGTTTTATTCAAGGAATATCTAATGCAGTATCTTATGTTAAAGATTTAGATAAATCCTTAACTAATATTAGAATAGTTACAAAAGAATCTAGAGAAGAAATGGAGCGTTTTGCAGAAAAGGCAAATGATGCCGCAAAAAATTTAGGTGTTTCAACTAAAGCTTATACAGATGCTGCTCTTATTTTTACTCAACAAGGTTTGAAAGGTAAAGAAAGAGACGTAAAAACTGAAACGACAATGAAAGTTGCGAACGTTACAGGTGATGATGCTGCAGAGGTTTCACAAAATTTAACTGCTGTTTGGAATGGTTATAAAATTTCATCAGAACAAGCAGAACAGGCAATTGACAAATTAGCAAATGTTGCAGCACATTCCGCTTCTAACTTGGCAGAATTATCTACAGGTATGTCTAAAGTAGCATCTGCCGCAAATACAATGGGTGTTAGTGAGGATCAGCTTGTAGCTCAACTTTCTACTATTGAAAGTGTTACTCGTCAAGCTCCTGAGTCTATTGGTACAGCATTAAAAACTATCTATGCTCGTTTAGGTGATTTAAAAGTAAAAGGTGCAGACGAATTTGGAGTTTCTTTAGGAGAAGTTTCAAGCAAACTTCAAACTATGGGCGTTGATATTATTGACCAAGAAGGCAATATGAAAGAAATGGGTCAAGTTATGGAAGAAGTTGCAGAAAAATGGGACGGATGGACTCGTGCGCAAAAACAAGCTGCAGCTGTTGCTATGGCTGGTAAACGTCAATATCCTCAATTAGTAGCTTTATTTGAGAATTGGGATATGTATACAGAAAATTTAGATTATTCTCAAAATTCTGAAGGTGAAATTGAAGCTCAACAGCAAATTTATTTAGATAGTATTGCTGGTATGCAAGAAAAAGCTAAAGCTTCTTGGGAAGAAGTTTATAGTCATATGTTTGAAGGAGATATGTTTAAAACTGTTTATGAAAGTATTGCTGGTATAGGAGATGCTTTGGCAGGTATAGGAGACGCTCTTCCTATTGGAGCAATTATGCTTTTAATAACAATGTTTCAATCTAAGTTAACTCCGGCAGTAGTTAATTGGTCGATGGGGATAGATAAAGCTAGTCAGAGTACTAATGTATTAAAAATGCAACAAGATGCTATTAACAATGCTTATGAAACAACTGTTAGTTTAGGAAAGCAACAGGTTTTTACTAATCAAGAAATTTTAAATGCTACTACTCAACATGGTGCTTTGTTACGTTCTCAGGTAGGAGCATCCGTAACTTTAAGTAGGGAAAATGTTGCTTTAGCTGAATCAACACAAGTACGACTTGCTTTACAAGAATATATGACTGAAACTATGCAACAACAATATCAACATTATCAACAAGAACAAGCTGCTCAAGATGGCTTGGTTTCTAAAGAAATTATGCTATATGGAGAAAGAGCAGGTTTATTAAATTTATCTAAAGATCAATTAATTTTATCAAAAGATAATGCTATTGCTGTTGAAGAGATGGCTAATGCATATAATATGCAAGTGCAACCTGTTGCTAATATTTTAGAAAAAATACAATTAATATTTGCAAATAATGAAAATAATAACGCTGCTTTAAAACAAACAGAAGGTTTATTAAAAGGTAACGGTGTTCAAATTGATAACGAAGTTGTTCGATTAAAAAATATTACTGTTTCTGAAGAGCAAAGAGTTGCAATTCTAGATGCTATTAATAAACTTATGAAAGATTCTAATGGAAGCACTCAACAAATGGTAGGTTTAATTAAAGAGTTTGTTTTAGATTTAGAAGCAGCTTCTGGAAATGTTCGAAATATAGGTACTAATTTAAATTGGGCTTCCTCTGGCATGGAGCGAATTGAACAACATGCTATACAAGTAAAAAATCTTAGCATGGCTTATACTGGTTTAACTAATACAATGTTTGGTATTAGTATGACTGCAATGAGTTTAATATCTACATGGAGAACTTTAAATAGTGAAACTTCTTCTACTGTTGAAAAAACAACAGCAGTAATTATGGGACTAGGTATGGTTGGTCTTAGTATAAAACAAATTGTTTCAGGAATACAAGCTTTAAGGGCTACTATTATTGTTGGATCTGTTAGTTTGAAAACTTTATTAGGGTTACAAAAATCTGAAACTGCTGTGTTAGGAGCTCATGAAGCAGCTTTATTTGCTTTGAATAAATCTGAAATAGATAATATTATTATTAAAGGCAGTAAAGTAGGAGCTAGTAAAGAACAAATAATGGCTGATATACAAGAGCTATTAGTAAAGAAAGGTATTGTTGCAGAAACTGATAAAGAAACTTTAAAAAGATTAGTAAATTTAGGAGTTATAAAATTAGAAACTAAAGCACGTCTTGCTTATATTGCTACGGTAATAAAAGAAAAAATAGCTTTGTTATTAGCTCATCCAGCCATTTTAGCTGTAACGGCAGCAATAGTTGGTTTAGCTCTTGCTTATGCTAACAGTAAAACAAAAGCAGAAGAGCATGCTGAATCGTTAAGACAATCTCAGATGGCTGCACATGAAGCGTCAGAAGGTTTTAAAGAATTAAAAGATACATATGAAAATTTTAAAGATTCAGTATCAACTTTAAAAGATGAAAAAACAGCTTTAATGAATTTAACAAAAGGAACAGAAGAATGGGATGAACAAATTTTAAAAATTAATAATCATGTTACTGAATTATTAACTCAATATCCTCAATTAGCAAATGGTTTAACTATTGATGAGAATGATATGTTTGATTTTAAAGAAGGAGCTTTGAATAAGGTAAAAGGTGGAATTCAAAACGGTCTTCAATTACGACAAAAAGAAATCATACAGTCGCAAGTTGATGTAAAAACAGATTCAATAGCTGAAATTACTGATAAAATGAGTGATACTGTTGAAAAATTTGAGGTTAAAGCAGCTTTTTGGGATGAATATTCTGAAGAGATGAGTCAAATCATATCAGATGAAAATGTAAAAGATATTGATGATTTAAAAGGAGCTTTATTAAAACAAGGAATTCCTTTTGATAAAGGTCAATTAACACAGTTGTTTGCTTATTTAAAAGAAGCTAGAGATAAAGATAATGAAAAAATTGTATTATTAAGAAAAGCTGCAGGAATATCTAGTAAAAATAGTACAATTAACTTTCAAGGTACTGGAGACACTCAAAAAGAAATAAAAGAAAATTCAGATTTGAAAAAAACTTTATATACAGAAGTGTACACTCAAGGTTTACAAGAAATGAGTGTAAAAGAACTTAAGAATCTTCCTGGAGATTATAAAAGTCAATATCAAGCTAGAAGATTAAAAGAGTCTGATTATGAGGACCCTAATTTATTATTTGATGCATTAGGGTCAACATTAGAAGGACAGGCTACTCGAGATGCTTTATTAGGTAAGAAAGCTAGAAGTTTAGCTGATATGGTTGGACATCCTAGAGGAGATCTTGCTTCAGATAAAGAAAAATTAGAATATTTTGCAAATACTAAAATGAAAGAATTTTTACCTAGTTTTATGCAGGATCAAAAAATTTCTTTAAATGGGGTTGATTTTGGAAGCATGTTTAACATTGTTCATTTAGCTGCAAAACAAAATAATTTAGAAGAAGGTTCTTTAGAATGGAGTGAAGATGATGGTGGTGTTGTTAGAAAATCAGATAAACAAGTTGTACCAGGTTTTAAGTTAACAGAAGAACAAGCTTATGCAAAAGTTAATAAAAATTTTATAAACACTGTATTCGAAAAGAATTTAGATAAATATTTAGAAAAAGAATATGATATATCTAATATAGAAAGTAAAGAAGCTAGTCTTGCTATAGCAGAGATTAGTAATTATAAAAATTTAAAAAGTATTAAACATGATTATTATGACACTGAGATTACAGATTATGAAACTAAAAAAGATACATTAACAAAAAAAATAGATGACATATTAGAAAAACATGATGTAACTGCGGCAGATGTAGAAGCTCACGAAACAGGAAAAAGAACTTATACAGGACAAGCTTCACCAGGTTATAGTACTACATATGGTTCTACTGAAGTTGGAACAGCATCAGTAACAGTTGATGTAGAAAAAAAGAATGTTTTAGGAAAAGATAAAAAAGAATATGATAAAGCATTAAAAGAATTAAATGAATTAACAAAAGATGAAGAAAATATTACAAATTTAAAAAATATACAAGATGCCATTACAAAAGCTCAAAAAGGTTGGGAACAAACAGCTATAAATATATATAATTCAGGAAATGTTTCATTTGAGCAATCTGAAAAAATTAATTCAATATTACAAAAATATAATCTTTCATCTTCTAAAGACGATAAAAAACTAGGTTCTCAAATTGAAGCAGCTTATCAAAATTTAGCAGAAAATAAGGGTAATATTACTGGTTTTACTAATATGTTAGCCGAAATAAATTGGGAAGATTATAAAAATGATACTGATAAAGTAAAACAGGCTTTTAAAACATATAAAGTAAAATTTTCAAAAGAGTTTGTTCCTGCTTGGGAAACTCTTGTTGACGAGATGATTGGTATTACAAATGAAACAGTAGACGAATCTGGTAATTTAGCAAAAAGAAAGAAACAAGGACAGGCTTATCAAAAATATTTTGCTAGATTGAAGCCAGGAGACACTTTAACTGATGAACAATGGGCAGAAGCAACTGCAGATGTAGGAAATCCTGAACTATTAAAAATGATGTTTGTTCATCTTGATGGGCAAAAAAAATGGCAATGGACAGCACATGATGCTGGTGGGCAATCTGATTTAGGAAAGACTGCTTTAAAAAAGGCTGTCATTGGAGATGATATTGATCAAGCTTTAACAGATGCGGCTACAATAGAAAATTATTTTGGCGCAAAAGGTAAAATTAATATTACTTCTAAAGATTATGCTAAAATGGCTTATGATAAAAAACTGTCAGAAGAAAATGATACTGAGTATCATCAAAATGTAGCCAAGGCGGCAACTGCTTTTATTAAAAAAGTATATGCTTCAAAAGATAAAAAAATGATTGATGCAATGGAAAATTTTGGAGGCGTTGATAATAGTAAATTTACAAAAGCAGTTAATAAAGATGAAATTTTTGACGAAGAAGGAAATTGGATAAATGATCAATATTATACTTATGATGATGAATATAATAATTGGTTAAAAAGTGCAAGAGGTGTTCAAACTGGTATAAAACAAGGAGATTTTAACCCTGTTGCTCAAGGAACATATGGTCAAAATTTACAAGATAGAAAATCTGGTATTTTAGGTATTTATAATGTTAGTAATTTATTAACAGCTGGAACTTCTGATAATGAAAATAATGAATTAACACCTGAATCAAAAGAAGGACAAGTTTTACAAGCTATTGGAGAAAAATCTCTTGCAGCAGCAGAGGGGCTAGAAGGTAGTTCCACTGCAATGGCTGGTTTTCATGATGTTGTAAAAGAAACAAATCCTGATTTAGATAAACATGGTGAGTTGTTATCAACTTTAGCAACAAACTCTTCATATTTATTAATGCAAGGTGTTAAAAAAATGTCATCTTTATTTAATGATACTTATAAAGATGTAAAAAAAGGCACTCCAGAATTTGGTCAAATGCTTTCAGATGTAGCACAAGCGGCTAATGATGCTTTTCAAACTACTGATATAACTCCAGAGTTTGTAAAAAACCATTTAGATGCATTTAGAAAAATGGGTAAAGGAGATATAAACTCTTTAAGACTTATTCAACGAGAGTTATTAAAAACAAAAGGTTTAACTCATTTTGGTATTAAATTAGATAAAGGGCAAACAGAACAACAATTATGGAGTTTAGTTAAGAAATTACAAGGTGCTAATTTTAAAATTAATGCGAACTTAAATACAGAACCATTATTTCAAGATTTAGTAAAGTTTTTAGTAAAAAGTCGACATATGACAAACGAACAATTGTCTGATTGGTTTTCTGGTATAAATGTAGCGCTTGAATGGAAAGAAGGAGTTAATCCTTCAGATAAAGCAAAGATTGATAAAAAAGGTAATTTAGTTGGTTTAAAATTTTCAACTGTTACAACTCCTAACAATTTAGATTATAAAGGCGCTGCAAAATCAGGAGAAAAAGATTCTAGCAAAGGTTCGGGATCAAATAAACCTAATTATGAGTTTATGACAACAGACAAAAATGACATAGATCATCTTCATGATTTAAAACAAGCTATGGAAGATTTGTCTCATTCATTGCAAAAATTAAAAACTTTCCAAGAAGGTTTGTTTGGACAGTCTTTAATTGATAATCTTAATAAACAGAATGAATTAATTAAAGAACAAAACGAGAATTTACAAAAGCAATATAAAATTCAAACAAAAGATTTAGGTCAGTCTCAAACTGATATGCGTAAACTTTATGGGTTTAAGTTTAATAAAAAAGGTCGTATTAAAAATTATAAAAAGATTTTAAATGAAAGATATAATACTTATAAAGATTATGTAAAAAAATATAATGCTTTAACAGCGAAACAGCAACAAGGGAAAAAAGGTGCAAGTTTAAAAGCCGATATAGAAAAAGCAAAAACTATTTGGACAGAAGGTAAAGATGCCGTATCTAAATATGATGAATTATATAATGCACGTCAAGAAAATCTTAATAAAATGCTTGAAAACTTTAATACAATTGCAGAAAATAATATTAAAAAAATAACTGCAATGAGTGAAGCTCTTAAATCAGTAAATGAGGTTAAACAAACCGCTTTAGATATTGATAAAGAGATGTTTCATGCTAGTAATGATTATGGTTATCTTTCACAATACAATTTAAAAAGTGCAAAATTGGCAAAACAAGAATTAGCACAACAAACTAAAGAATTAAATAAAACAAACAAGGCTATAGAAAAATTAAAGAAAAAGGGTTTTTCTAAAACATATTCTTCTCAAATGAAGAGTTTAATTGATACTCAAAATACTCTTATAAAGAATGTACAAACAAGTATGAAAAAGATTAAAGATTCTGTATTAAATAATATAGAATTACAATCTCAAGCTTGGAAAGAATATGCTGATAATATAAATAAAGTTATTGATCAATTACAAACTATAGTTAAACTAACGCAAACGTATAGCGATGTTAGTAAACTAATATTTGGAGAAGATTCTTATGATAAGTTTAAAGCGTATGATGAACAACAGTTTATTGCTAATTTAGCAATATTAGATGCAAAAAATAGCGAATTAGAAGCTGCTGAAAAAAGAGAGGCTACAGCAAGACAAGTACTAGAAGCAGCTAAAAAGAAAAACGATGCTGTTACTATAGAGGATGCTCAAAAGAAATATGATGAAGCTGTTTCTAATACTAATAAACTTAAAGAAGAAGTTGCTAGTGCAGGAAAAGATGCTGTAGAAACTGCTATAAATATATATACTTATGGTATTAAACAAACCATTAAAGAATTATCTGACTCGTTGTCAAGCGGATATGGTTGGGATGTAATTTCTAATACTATGAAACTTGAAAAATCGTATTCAGACGAATGGTTAGACGGAGCTCAAAAAATTGGTAATATTACTCAATTAATTGCAGAATTTGATCAAGAAATTGCAAAAACAGCTAATTCTTCAGCAAGCGCACAGCAGAAAATTTTACAGTGTAAACAAGAGCAGGTAGCTAATTTAGAAAAAATTGACAAGTTAACTCAGTATGATATTGAGCGTGCTAGATTAAAAATGAGTTTAACATTAAAACAAATTGCTCTTGAAGAAGCAAGAGAAAACAAATCTAAACTTCGTTTAAAACGTGATAGTCAAGGTAATTATAGTTATCAATATGGTGCAGATTTAGAAGCTATTAAAAAAGCTGAACAAGAAGAAGCTGCAGCAAGATTAAAAATTAATGAAGAAGATCAAAAAGAATTGCAACGATTAATGAATCAAAGAGTTGATTTAATGAAGCAATATACGGATGAAGAACAAAAATATTGGGATAAAATAAGAACGGCTGAAAACAAAGAAGAAAAACAACGTTTTGAACAAGAGTGGAAAGACAGACAAATATATATTACTAATATGTTAAGACATAATGAAGATTCGATTAACAGAGTTCAAAAAACATATCTTGAAAATGATAGTGCTTTAGGTTATTATAATGATATTCAAGGAACTAAATATACTTCAACAAAGCAAATGACCGAAAAAGATTATAATCAATATAGAGAGTTCTTATATGGTGAAGAAGGACTGCTTCCAAGCTATGATAGTGGTTTTTCTGCTATAGAATTATCAACAGATGAATTTGTTAAACAATCTAAAAAAGCCTTATTAAAAAACCAAAAAGATTTAAAGAAATTACAAGATAATTTTGATAAAGTGGGTAAAACAGGAGACGCTAGTTTTCAAGCTGTTATAAAAGGGTCTGATGACGCAGGCGGTATTGTAGGAGCAACAAAAGCAGCTCAACAAGCATCTGCTGCTACACAAAATTTAACAAAAGAGTATGTTCAATTAAATACTGCATTAACTAATAGTGCAACTAGTGCAATTAATTTATATAATACTATGACGAGCAGTAATGCTAAAGATGCTGTTAAAAATGCAGCAAATGCCGCAAATAATGCTCATAAATTTAAAGCAAATACTAAAGCTGCGATTAAATATATTACAAAAAATGCTAAAAGTGTAATTACTGCTACTAATGATATGAGTACTGCAGCTAAAGATTTAAAGAGACAATGGAACGGAGTTTGGAAAGCAGCCAAAAAGGCTGCAAAAGCTATAAGAGATGCTGCTTCTGCAAGTAGTGGTGTAGACTATACTCCAACAGATTACACAACAGATAATACTAAACAAGACATATCTCAAAAAGTAAAAGTTAAAAAAAGCAAAAGTGGTAAATATTATGCTTATAAACCAGATGGTTCAAAAATATTTGGAGTCAGTTTTAATACAAAAAAAGAAGCAAAAAAATATGCAAAATCATATAATAAAAAATATTATAGTAATAAACCTGTTACTATTGATAAATCAGATATTCATAAATTCATAAAACCTAAGACTGCAGGCCCTTATACTATTGGGAAAAATAGTCAAAGTAGATTACAAGCTTTTAAATGGAATAAAAAGAAGAAAAAATTTGAAAATGTGAAGGCTAGCAATGGTCAATATATGAGAATTTTAATGATTGCTTTAAATAATAAAGAAATTTTAGGAGTAAAAGGAGATAAGGTTAAAATAGCAGGAGGTGCTTATGGAGGAAAACCATTTGGTGCACACTGGTATCATAAAAAGACTATACAGAAATATTATGCAGCATATAATAAAAAAGGTAAATATGTAGGATTTGACACAGGTGGATATACTGGTTCTTGGAATAATAAAAATGGAAAGTTTGCATTGTTACATGAAAAAGAACTTGTATTAAATAAAAAAGATACAAAAAATATTTTAAAAGCTGTAAAATTGATGAGAGCAATGATGACTCCTGCAAAAGAAAGTAACTCTATGCAAAAACATTTAAACTCAATGTCATATGCAGCGCAATCATTACATGATAATCTTACTAAATATTATTCTACAAAGAATAATACTAACAGTACACAGCAAAATATTAATATTAAAGCTTCGTTTCCTAATGCAACAAACAGTTCGGAAATTGAAAAAGCTTTTCAACAATTATCGGCAAAAG
This sequence comes from uncultured Bacillota bacterium, assembly GCA_947303895.1. GTDB lineage: Bacteria > Bacillota_I > Bacilli_A > RF39 > UBA660 > RUG13038. Next base: position 20,998 of record CAMYZQ010000016.1, read on the forward strand.
CAACACAATATGCTTGGTCGAACAAAATAAAATAAAGATTTAAAGAGGCGCGGGACTAGCTTGTTCCGCGTCTGTTATAAATCGAAGGAGATAAAATGAGTAAAATAGAACAAGAAATTTTTAAATCTATTCAGACTATTGCTAAAAGAATTGTGGATAAAGCTGGATATGATAAAACAATCAGGGGTACGGTTATAGCTACTCCTATTAATCAAGAAATTTTTTATACGATAAAGCATGAAAATGCTTTATATCATGCTCGATATTCGGGGCAAGAAGAAATAAAAATTGGTGACGTAGTTTGTGTTTTAATTCCTAATAATGATACAACAACAACAAAATATATATTAGGAAAAGCATAAGGTCAAAATAGGATGATTTTTATTTTATAAAAACTATATTAAAAAAGGAAAGAATAAGACGATTATGTCTTTTATATTATAAAAGAGAGAAAAGGAGGTTTGAATGTCTTATGGCAACTATTAATAATACTATTTATCCGCCTATTATTAGCACTTATCAAAAGGCTTTTGTTAAAAATGCGAAGGGCGAAATTTTATTTAATATAAAGTTTAATATTTCTGAATATACAGATATTACAGATATTCAAACAATAGAAGTAAAAGTATCTACATTGGAAGGTAATGTCTCTATTTTAAAAGGTGAGCATTATTTTAAATCTGCAGCAGATGTTATAGATGTTGCTACTAGAACTGGAAGTATAGATATTTTAAAAAAAGATATTAAACATGATGCAAATAATGAAATTATAGATATAAATTTTGGACAATTTTATGTTATTCAATTGCGTATGAACCATGGTTTAGAAAAAGATATGAGATATACTGGAGTAAATGGAGACGAAGGTAAAGATGACCAGGTTAATTTTATGCAAAAAGAAGCTGTATTAAATAGTTTTTCTGAATGGTCTACTATGAGTTTGATTAAATGTATCGACACTCCTGTGTTAACTTTACAAGATGGTAGTATTGCATTATCAAAAGTTAATAGAGTTGATGATATGAGTGATTTAAAAGGTTATTTAAAATGGGAGAATAATGATAATTCAGAATTTTTATATTCATATCGTTTTAGAGTTTATGATGTAGAAGATTTATCTACTATAAATAACAAGGATTATGATTATATTTTTAAAAATATTACACCTTTAGAAGATAGTGGAGCGATAAGAACTTCAACAGCTTCTCCAAATTTTATGCATTTTACTTTTAGAACTGATTTTGTTGAAAATGATAGGTATAGAGTTTTTATAACCTATGAAACAGACAATGAATATGAAGAAACTCAATATTTTACATTTTATGTACAAAATTTTATTTCGTCTTCTAATTTAGAGGGGGCTCATGCTAAAGTGTCTACTTTTGCTAATACGGATAAAGGGTGTGCAGAAGTAGCTTTAACATTAGATAAAAGTTATTTAAATGTTCCTTCTAGTTTTTTAGTTTTTAGAAGAACATCAAGTAAAAGTAATTATAAATTATGGGATGATATTCATACTGTAAAAATAACAAAAGAGTTTTTAACAAAGAGTCAGTCTGAAGACGGTCAAGATTATTTAAAATATGTTTGGAATGATTGGACTATTGAAAGTGGCGTTTTTTATAAATATTGTGTACAAGAAGTAGATTTAGTTGGACATAGAGCGGAAAAAATTATGAGTAAACATTATCGTTTAGCAGGAGATTTTAATAAAGCGGTTATGAGATGTGCTGAAAAAATACCAGAAGTGCTTTCTGAAAATAATTATGCTGAAGATATTGTGTTTTCTTTGTATACAAATGTAAATGATACTAACTTTCAACAGCAATTAGAAGAACTAAATGAAAATTATCATTTAGATATAGATATAATAGATGAAAAAACAGGTCGTTTTAAATGGGATAGTGTATTTATTTCTAATAGTTTTTTTGTTGATACAGACTCTAATTATAAAATTACATGTAATTTTTTAACTGAACAGAATTGCAATGTATATTTTAAACTTATAGATGAAAATAATAATAATGTAATAGATATTCCTGAATTATATTTAGAAAAAAATCAAATAAATAAATATTATAATTATTTTTCAATTGCTGAAAATGATAAAATAAAAATAATTTGTTTATTAGATTCTAAAGATGAAGAAGACATAAATCAAGAAGTAAATGAAGAAGTAAATGAAGAAGTAAATGAAGAAGTAAATGAAGAAGT
>CAMYZQ010000017.1 GCA_947303895.1 uncultured Bacillota bacterium
CTCTTAAGAACTCTGGTGAGAAATAGATATTAGAAATATTATACTTCTTTCTCATGCTTTCAACAAATCCTACAGGTACAGTAGATTTAACTACAATATCTGCTTGTGGACAATATCTCAGAGCATTTTTAACTACATCATCAATAGAAGAAGTATCAAAATATTTTGCTGCTTCTTTATAATTAGTAGGTGTTGCCACAATAATTAATTCGGCACCGGTATAAGCAAATTCTTTATCAGTTGTTGCCTTTAACTTAAGGTTACCTTCTTTAAGCATCTGTTCCAAAATAGGTTCCTTAATAGGTGAAATACCACGGTTAATCATGTCAACTTTTTCTTCAATAATGTCTAAAGCTTTAACTTCATGATTCTGCGCTAATAAAACGCCAAGAGATAAACCTACATATCCGGTTCCTGCCACAGTAATTTTCATTACAAAACTCCTTTCCTTATATTACAATATAATTATACTATATAAAAAAAGAGTTGTAAACTAATTTACAACTCAGTTTTAAGACCTAATAAATATTGTAACTCTTCATCTTCTGATAGTTTATTATCTATCATATAATCAGAAATACCCTTTTTTCTTTCTAGTATCACTTGTATTCGTTCATCAATAGTATTTCGAGCTATTAATTTATAAATAATAACTGGTTTATTAGTACCTATTCTATAACACCTATCACAGCATTGTTCAAATTCTGCTGGAGTCCAAGGACAGTCTAGGAATATTTCATAACTTGCCCTAGTCAATGTAATTCCTGTACCCATTTTTGAAGTTGTACATAACATGATTTTATTTTCATCTTTATTTTGAAAATTATCAATATTAGAATTTATTTCTTCCTCTGGCTGGTCACCAGTACACAATAGAGGGTCATATTTCTTTAATAAACCATATAATATATAAAGTGGTTCTTTAAATGTTGAGAATATTACTATCTTCTCATTATTAGAGCAAATTTCTTCAACTAAATCACAAGCTCTTTCTATCTTAGCATTTCCAAAATCTTTAGTAGAAATCATCGTTGGGCATGTAGCTGCTTCTCTTAACCTTGTTACGAGACCTAAAAGTGAAGTAGTTTTTATATTTATTCTATCTGCTTCTTCAGTAATACCTTTCCGTAAATCTTCATAAAATTTATTATGTGCTTCAGGTAAATCTATATACTCAGGTACTATAACCTTTGGCGGTAAATCTAGTAAGTCCTTTGTTCTTCTCAGTGAACAGTTATTAATTTCATTTTTTAGAACTTCTATGTTCTTATATCCAGCTATTTGCTGGTGACCAAAAAGGTTTTGATAAATACAATAATACCGTTTAAAATTTGTATAAGTAGATTTTTCTTCACCTATAAACTTTAATGGTACAAAAGCATCTAATGGGCTATTAACAAGTACCGTACCAGTTAACCCATAGTGATATTTACCAACTTTAGCTAACTTAAGTAAGTTCTTACCCTGGTCTGAACTCGGAGATTTAGCCTTATGACATTCATCAAATGCTATCATATCAAAATTATTTTTACTATTACGAATAGCATCTATTACGGTATTACTTCTTAAACTTTCTATATTAATAATTATAAAAAATTCTTTAATAGGATTATAAAGTTGTTCAGCACGTTCTTTGATAGAAGTATAAGTTATTTTACCTTTACTATTTATCTTTTCACCTATTATAATACAGTCTAAATTTGAGTGTTTTTGAATCTCTTTCTTCCAGTTATTTTTTAAAGTATTTATACCACATATAATTAAACAATGCTCTATTTGTTTTTGATTCTTTAATTCCTCAGCAGTATAAATAACCTGAATTGATTTACCTAAACCTGGAGCATCTAATAATAATGAGTTAGGGTGATTTATTAACCACTCTATACCTTCTTTTTGATATTCGAAAGGTGTTGTTTTATATTGTTGAGTTAAATGTAAATTACTGCCTTCTTCATCTTCCATTGGGTATATATGTATTTCATCTAAAAATGTTAGATTGTCTATTAAAAAAGCAAGGTTGGAAATTGGTGATTCCCAAGCCTTGATATTTTTATGATAAATACAATTACCACAACCTCTTATTACATCTATTATTTTTTGGTCATAATCAAAATAGATAAATAAAGAAGTTTTACCAACAGCTTTTACACTTTCTTGTTCAACAATACTAATCATCAAATAAAGAAGTCTCTTCTAGTCTTAATTTTTCTAATTTTTTATAAGATGAAACATAATCTTCACTAAAATTCTTTTCAGTTGAAGGAGTTATAGTAAAGCTTAAATTAGCATGAATTGTTAATGGTGTTAAACAATTATCACAAACATAAGTTTCATCTAAACACATATCTTTGCCAGTAATAAAATCTATTTTTCCTGAAGTAGTTCTAATAACTTCTTTAGGGTCACCAAAGAATTCTTTAGGAATAAAGATTTCAGCTGGGTGATAAACTTGGCCACAAATAGGGCAAACAATTGTAGGTGTTTTATCTTCCATTTATTGTTCCTCCATCATATATATTATACAATATTGATAAAGAAAAATAAACTAAAAAAAAAGTGAACACCTGCAGATGTTCACCTATATATGAAATAAATACACACAGTATTTATAAGGCTAATAAAGAATGAAAATATCACCTTCAGAACCACTTGAAGGAAGTTCCTCGCCCGAGGTAACTGTAGGTATTCCTAAATTAGTTTTAGCTCCAGCTACTGTAGTCCGTCCTGTACCACCTTTATTAATAGGGACTGTACTTAATGTAATAACATTACTACCAGATATAGAAATAGGTGATGTTCCTGTATAAGTTGTATCTGACCAAGGAACATATACATAGGCTTTTTCAGAGCTTAGCTGTACTGGATAATTTTTACCCGATTGATTATATCCTAATTTGATTCCACCCAAAGTTGTATTATTAGCTGGTGGTAAACTATATGATTCTCCAGCAGACCAAGGAACATTTACATAAGCCCTATTATTACTATCTAATACCACAGGGTAATTCTTACCAGATTGAGTATAACCTAATTTAATTCCACCTAAAGTATTATTACTGGCCGCTGTATTTACTTTAGTTTCGAGTGTGGAGATTCTATCACCTAGCCGAGAGTTTACACTATTAACTAAATTTGGCGTTGCTGCTGTAGTAGTATCAGTTGAAATTGACGTTGCTAATTTTGTAACACCATAAGCAGATGTTGTAGCTTTATTTAATTCAATGGCCGAACCAGTTATACTATTTACTGAAGTAGAAATTTTAGGACCTGCTGAACTAGTTCCAGCTGTAAGAGTATTAGATACACTAAACTGTGAAGCAGTAGCTGAAATCTTTCCATCAGTTTCAGATATTTCTGAAATAAAATATCCAGTCTGTCCTACCTTAGCTACATCCAAAGTATCTAAAGCAGCCTTAACACCTTTTCCTGAAATAACCTTATCTGAGGTAGGGTCATAGTTAGGAGAACCATCTAATGCCGTAGAATTAAATTTAGACATATTGGCTTCAACCAATTGTCCATCATCTAATATCTGTAAATAATAATGAGAATAGCTACTACTTACTGACCTTGTAACATCCCGTTGACTAGTACCAATAATTAAACCTCTAAAATAATCTCCACTATCAATTTCTGTAGTAGAAGCTCCTTGGTCAGTAAAACCAATTAATCTATTTGAATTATCAGTATAGATACCTACTCACATATCTGAACTTCCAGCTGAGTAAATTATCTTAAAATAATAACCATGTAAGACAAATTCATATTCATTATTAGCTCCACTAATAATATAGTTTTCTCTATCTACTACAGCTCTTATAATTCCAGTAATATTATCTTCTGAGGTAAATTTACTTCCAGCAACACTTAGAGCTACTGGGAAAGCTTTTACTTGACTTTTATTAATAAATGCCATAAATTAATTCTCCTTAAACTGTATTGTAATTTCTACTAATATTACCTGAGACAGTATTTAACACACCTGATGAAGCTGCCATTGTAGCCTCTACATCTCCAATTGAAACCTTCCAAGTAATATATAAGTTTGTATTTGAATTTATCATTACTGAATGATTAAATTGAACTAAAGCATAAGTTTTATCATTAAACCCATTCGAATCTAAAGCGTTTATCTTTAAACCATCAATTCTAAGATTTTCTTGTAAGAAAGTATCAGGAATTAAAAATGTATAGCTAACTGTAGCTCCTCCGTTTGTAGTTGTTTCAACTGGAGTAGTACCTTCATATAAAACCGGAAATGATAAAATTGATTGAGGTGAACCATTTTCAGTAGTATAGAGGTAAAGTAATCCAGGTCTCTTATCTGGTAATGAACCACCAACAACACATCTTAATATGTATACTAAAAATTCTGGAGTTGCTGAGTTATGTTGTTTAATTGTTTTATAAGTTCTGTTACCATGTTTGAGTACTAGTGTAGCTTCACCTGAATATAAAGCAGAGGCATCACCAGTTTCAATTTTTAAAATTTTATCCATTTTATCACGTCCTTATCTCGTAGGCTCAATCAAACCATTTTCATCTCAAACAGCATTCTTATACCAAGTCTCACCCTGGTTATTACTATCATCTTCACTTCCCTGTGGATTCATGTAAATACCCATCTTATTAGTACTAATTGATTCATCACTTTCAAGGATATCAATTAAACCTAAATTAGTAACATTCTGATTGCCTAAATCAGATTCCTGATATTCAATAATTCTATAAGTCATTCCTGCAGGAAGAAGATAACTGAATAAGTCTTCAACTACACCAGCACTAGTTAACCGTTGAGGTACTTTAACAGTAATATGGTTACCATTAATTTCTAATGTTCCCCGTTCTTCACTAATAACTCCCTGTAACTTTCTAATTCTCATTAATATATTAAGTGAGAAAATTAAAGCTGTAGTTGTCCCCTTCTTCCTCATAATATATTTAAAATAAGAAATTACAGCATCAAGGTCATTTAAATCCCATGAATGATTAGGAATAAAATTAAGAGTTTTTGACCTAAGAGTAGTTAACTTATTATCAATATTTGTTTCTCAAACATTCATGTCATCAATATACATCTTGGTGACATTGTACAGAGCCGTAAACAATCTAGCTATTAATTGGTAATCTCTAGACTGTTTACTGTATTCTGCAGGTGTTTGTCTAATTACATCTATCATAATAACACCTCTTTATTTTTTCTTATCTCTGACTAACATTGATTTTGTAATAGCAAAATCTGAATTATCTAAATCAATTTGAGGAATAGTAATTAAATTAGCTACATTGTTTTTATCCCAGAAAATTTTAGGGTCTAAGATATTTTCATCTTGGATAGCCATATCTGGGTCAGGTTTATGTAAATAATAAGGTTTAACTTCTTTATCAGCCTCACCAAGTAATTCAGCGATTCTATCAAGTACTTGTCCTAAATTTACATAACTTAAATTATCATTAATTCCTTCAACAACTTCAGGTCTTAACAATACTATAGCTTCAGTATCTTGTGGAGCTTGATTCCAAGAAATATTTAAGGTAAGATTCATTGCAATTTCTACCTGTTCATCATCTTGTACTGAACTTTCAGAAGATTCATCAAAGATTATGGCTGGGTTAATGATATACATACCGCCTTTATCCAAAGTCATTGAATTAGTTGGCTCTGAATAGTTATAATCTCTAATTGGAATAGCAGTATCAGTATCATCATCAATAAGTTCTACGTTAATATCAATTCCACCCTCACCTCTTAGTAAGTAAAGAGGTAATAAATATTGCTGTTGAGATTCTGAAGCTGGGTCATAAGTAATATTATAACCAAGTGGGAATTTAGCTACGCCTGAAGAACCAGATACTGAGAACATATATCTACCATTGTTATAAACTAATGGTTTATCTTCTGGAGTACCTTGATAAATAGCAAATCCACTGAACGCTGTGCCTATTGGAGTATCACCATCGGTTGAAGGATTATACCGGTTCTGATGAGTATTACTCCACATGTTATTAAATACTGTTGAAGTTATTTCCTCATAAGTGTTACCACCATTTGAAGTATAATAATATTTAACACCATCAGTACTTGTTCCTGCAGCAGCTGCATAAATCATACCACAAGTAACTGTGCTTCCACTTGCTGGAGCTAATTCAGCAACTTCTAAAGTAGGTTCGTTTATTACATAGGACATAAACCCAATATCAATGTTATTATTAGTATATCCTGTAATGTTGATAGAATCATCACCAATAAGGTCTAAGTTAACAGATGATTGAATCTTTGTATTTTCATTACCACTATTATCAGAAGTTATAATATATTCTTCTGAAGAATCCATAGTAGTAATTGTAATACTTTGTCCAGGTAATAATGTCTGGTCTTGTAAATCATTTACTGAAATATCTAATCTACTTCTGATTAAATAATTATAGCTTGAGTTATAATTTAAAGTTGAAGTAGAACCATTAATTGTATAAATTAATTTGAATGCTAACGTAGGTGATAATTCTTGCCATTCATTATTAATACCATTATTGTAAATTTCTGAAGAGCTTGCTAAATCAAGACCTTGAATAATAATTTCATTACCCTCACCTAAAGTAATGATATTCATTTCTTGAATCTTTAATTCTTTTCCTTCTTGTGAGAAGTCCTTAACCTGCCACTTAATATCAGCTGAGAAGCCTTCATTATTAATTGAGGCAATATTTACTGTAGATGAATTTAAGTTTCCAATCTTTCATTGAGTATTATCTCCCGCAGGCTTGATAATCTTAGTACCAGCCCCGAGAATAACCATAGCATCTCTAGTACTGTTACTATAGATGAAATATTCACCAGAATTTAAAATAACGAAAGTATCATCTTCATCAAATAAGATATTACTTGGATTATTTCTAATCCAATAACATGGAACGTTAACCCCATTTAATACTGTCTGTAATAATTCTCTAATTTCAATTTGTTGTCCAGCTGATAAAGATACGAAGGCATCTGTTCTTTCTGAAATGCTATCATAACTCCAAGATTTAAGTACCTTAGTAGCACTACTTCTTGAAGTGTAATACATATCAAAGGTAGGTCTAATTACTGTCCCTGGTCCATATACATCAGTCTGTTGAACTTCATCTTTAGTATAAATCATTACTAATTGTTCACCAGAAGCCAAGGTGTATTCAGTATTAGCTCTTGCTATAGCATTCTGACTTTCATCATTGGTTACTGTATTAAAGAACCTATAGTAACAATAAGTTGGATATATCTTCGTAGAATAATAATTAGGGAAGGCTATTTGAATATATTCATTAGCTCTAATTATATAATTCAAGTTATTGTTAACCGAAGTAGTTTCAGTTGTTTCTCTGATAATTTGAATATTACCACTAGCTATTCCAGTAATAGAATCAGTTTGGTCTTCTAAAGTCCAGGTATCACTGGTTAAGTTCTTAACTGAAATAATTTCGCTGTCGGTAGTAATATAACTTCTGTCCATGACCCCTTCAGTTGAATCTACTGTACTAATAATAGCCAAAGCATCTTTTGGAATTTCATAGGTTTCACCAGCCCCAATTACTACTGGCCAATTTACTTTATTTTGTGGGTCATAAATACTAAATGAAGCAGTAAGTGAGAATTCAGCTTCTCTTGTAGTAGTATTAGAAGTTACTTCTGTATTCTGAGTATCAAGTGGTATTCTGGCCTCAGTTTCAACTTTAACAATGTTTTTATAAGTCTGAACATTTTGTTGGCCATATTCATAATTGAAATCATCATCAAAGTTAAATAAACATAATCTACCAGCTAATACATTCTTGGCTACCAAATCTACTAATAATTCTGAATCTTCATAAACTGGAGTTTCAGTAATTTCACCTGATAATTTATCAACCTTAACAGCTACTGGATTATATTCAAAATCTTCAAGTCTAATACTTTTGATTCTATCATCACAGTTAACAATTACATCATATACTTCATCATAATTCAATTCTTCACCAAATTCAACTTCTCTAGCATTGAAATATCTGGTTAAAGCTCTATATACTTTATCATAAATTTCAGTCCTAGCAACTTCTTCAGTGATTTTATTATATGGAGTAATAGTTAATCTTAATGGAACATAATTTTTAAAGCAATATACTTCATCAGAATCATGGTCCATAAAGTTATGGTTTATACACTTTAATTTACTTAATGATACTTTTAATTCATCAATAGTATCATTAGTAGCAGGCTCAAATGATTTATTTAAAGCTGCACTAATTGAATCACTTAGGTAGTCTGCCATACTAAATGATTTTAAAGCATAAATACATAAATCATTAGGGCTCATCGCCTCAGAAGCATCTACAAAATCAGCATAAGATAATTCAGTAAGTGGGTACCAGTCAGTTTCTCCATCTACTTCCTTATATACTTCAAAACTACCATTAGTATAAATAATATTTCCTAATTCTGGGTTAGATGAAGAAGTAACAAATTTATATTTAGTAATTCCTTTACATAAACTTACATTTTCTACATATTCACCATACTGGTCGTATGAAACAACATTTAAAGCATGGTTATAATCATTTCTAATATCAGTAACAACACCATTAGAAATTATCGGTTCATTGTATTCATCTTCAAAAGTATAAATAGCATTTGAATAATCTCTACAAGTAACTAATGTATCAAAAGTACCAACTATCTTTTTGAATGAACGGTACATCTCATCAATAATTTCTGGATTTTTACCATTCTCTAAAGAATACATATTGTTAACTGAGAAATCACTAGTATTAACTACTTTTTCTTGGGTTAACCGATATGTGGTAGGAGATAATACTTTATTTAAGGTACCAGCTGAAACGTTACCATTAACACCTAATGTAGAAATATATTTAACATCAAGGCCATTACCTATGATATTAGCTATATCACTTGGGAATTCAATGTATGGTAAATTTACAGATGAATCAAAATCAAACTTATAAATCTTTGAGCCAAGTGGCTGAGTTAATAAGTAATTGTTTCTTTCCCATAAATCTTTATCATCTGAGTCTATGTTTCTTACGAATACACCATTTTGTGGAATATAAACATTAGGGAGATATAACCTATTATTTTCATCCAAGTTCTCTAAGGTAATCTTACCATCAGTATTGACTGCTAATTGATTCAAAGTACCTTCCATAAACTTACAAACAGAAACAAGGCCATTCTTTTGAATGATTAAATCTTCTATCTGAGTATAAGCAATGGTTTCCTTTTCGTTAGTAATTACCAGTGTATAGGCTGGAATAGTAAATGGTGTAAAGTTATTTTCTTCTTCAGGCTCGTAGTTAAATGTAATATCACCAACAGCTGATACATAGTATCTTGGTGTGTAACCATTCATTTCTGTAATATTTCTAACTGAACGGTCTTGCGTGGCTGAAGGTAAAAATGCCTCAAGAATATTTTTATCAATATTATAGTTATTATGGTCAGCAATAAATGCACCCTCTTTTAACAAAACAACACCTGGGTCAGATTCATTGGTATTCCGACCTGGGTCTCATTCATTTGTTAATGTTCTAGCCAAATCCAAGAGGTCTGGGTAGAGTGATGCGAAGTCTTTATCTGTAAACGACATTTTAGATAATTGGATATCGTTTTCACTTTTCATATTTCGTACTCCTCCATAATATAATATATATTAAACTACTGTATCAAGTAAAACAATAGTATATAAGTTAGTTTGAAAATCTATTTTATTTAAAGCTCTAATATAGGCTTTAACAGTATTACCCTCAGCTTTTATATTTATATTCTTTCGCTCTACTTCTACTTGTGGCATAAAAGTAATCATAGCAGTATAAATATCATCAATTAATAAATCTTTTAAAATAGAATCATTCTGGTCATAAAGGAACTTTTTTAAGTTAGTTCCAAAATAAGGGTCTCCGAATAATTCACCCTTATCTGAATATAATAACATTTTAAGATTCTGTAAGGTAGCATAATAATTTTCTACAACTAAAGTTGATGTTTTAGTAAACATATCAGGAAATTTTATAGACCTCATTGTTTAACCTCCTAAACATCTAGCGGGTATTGTGGCCCTGTCCAAGTATCAATTAAAATATAATCACCCACACCCCCACTTGATGATGAATTATTAGTTACACCACCTTGATATAATTTAAAGAAATCGAGGGCTGAGTAATTACCTATTTTAGTATTTTCAGGTAAGGTAACATTACCTGTTACATTCAATTCATTTACAACATGGTAAGAAGATACTTCATCTTCTGGTTCGATATATAATTTACCTAAGATAACAGGAATATTTAATTTATCATCTTCAAATTCTACGTAAACACAGTCACCAACATTATAACCATAATATTCACCTGGTGGTGTACATAATAAAGCATCAAATACCATTTCATGATTAGTATTATCTTCAAGAAATGGTATTCTTACTTTATATGTATTAGAGCCTGTACTAGGTAATTTCTTTATATAAGATTTTAATATCATTAAATCATTTCCTCATCTGGGGCTACTCTAGTTAATTCAAGAGTAGTTTTATAACCTGAAGCATCTATTCTATCTTCTTGGCTAGTAATAATATAGTAACCAGAAGAAACATGTTTATGTCCATAGAACCAGGTATTAATTTTAATGTAGTTCATTAATATAGCAGGCTTTAGAAGCCCTCTTATCTGTAAAGTTGCTTGAATAGGAAACTCCGTAACCTTAGTTCACCAAGATTTGTCAGCTTCATTTAAATCATATTTAGTACCAACCATCAATGGCGAGAATTCATATTCAAGCTCACCTCTAGAATTAATCTTCTTTATATAATCAGATGAATTCAATGACCTGTTATAGTTATAATAAATTGACCAGTTGTGATTATCTTTTAAACTAAAACTGGTAACAATATTTGAAGTAGGATATCCAATATCTACTTCATAAGTACATAATTTATTTAATGTATTAGAAGAACTTTGTATCTTTTGAACTTTAAAATAAGGCCCTCCATAAACTCCTGAAGTGTCTTCATAAGTAGTTAATGAATACACATTTGTTTTGATAGCTTCGGTTCCGGAACTTCCAGTAGGGGTCATGTAAGAAGTAAGGAGAGCGATATAATCTAATACTGACATATTAGTACAAGTAGGAATATTAACTGGTTTATCATCAGAAGCAATAAAACCTGATTGTTCTATTAACTGTCTATCTTTCATTCCTGTAAAGATATCAGTTAAATGATATTCTGTGTTATATAAAACACGTTTAATTTCATCACTAGGCTTTGCAAAAACATTACCGAATGAATAACAACCACTTAGGGTTAATGTAGCAGTACTTGTAGCTTTGACAGTATAATTAATAACAGAGTTACTCATATCAAAACTTGTAGTAACATCAGTTATAATAGCTTCTTCATTTCTATAAATATATTCAGGAAGTGAAAAATCACCATAGTCAATATCTATAAGCCTTGTTTGAGATACTGAGCTAAATATTTTTTCAAAAAAGTTTGGGTCACTTTCAGCCGTTACCGGGTAAGCAATTCCCAAAGTATATTGATTTACTGTACCATTTATTTTCTTAATTGTTAAGCTTTGCACGAAATTAGGGTATTTAGTCTGGACATTTTTATATAAGCCATTATTACCTATTCCAGCTTGTCTTTCTTCATATACACCAAAAGTATACCCACCAAGTTTAACTCTAATAAATGGAGCTTCAACTCTTGAAGTAGTTGATAATAATGAACCAATTCTATTATTATCAGAAGTTATAGCTCTGGAACCACCAGTAATATTATCTTTTAATACGCTCGCCATTATCTAAACCTTATACCTGCTAAAGCCGGAATATATAAAAAGTTATAGTTTTCGTGCAAATTAATATAAGGGTCTTGAATTCTATTAAAGTCAGCAATAACTCAATAGAGGTCTGGCCTTCCATAGTAATGGAAAGCCAATGAATCAAGAGTATCAGTATCTTTAATCATGTGGATAGAATACTCAGTATTTAAACTTAACTGGTCTGTAAGTCCATATACATACTTATTATCTTGAGTATGAAAATAATAAGGGAAAGGTGCATATCTACAGGTGTAATCGTAATTTCTAATAGCTCTATCTTTTAATACTTCCATTATCTTCTTACACCACCTTTAATAGTAAAATCAATAAATGGGTCTTTCTTTTTATTGATTTTATTTCTATCATTTTCACCTGAACCTGCTGTATAATCATCTGAGTGTCTAACCAACCAATCAGCTCTAGGACCTATTGTAGACCTTGAACCTCCACCAGGAGAAGTTCTATCATAACTCTGAGCATTATTTTGTGAATTAGTATTAGTAGCATAGATATCATTAGTACTGCAAATACCTCTAAATGAACCCATTGAAACAATTGAGTCAGCATCATAAGGGTCAGTTTCATTAATATTAAAGCCAACAGTTATTTTAGCATATTTACTTTTTCCACCCTGAGTTATCATAATTGGTCTTGCATAAGTAACTTGTATTTCACTAGTAATAACACCTTTAATAAAAATATCATCACCAAATCTTACAGCAACCATTGGTGGGATAACAGCTTTTGAACCGTGATTGTAAATTTGATACTTAGGAACAGATGCAGCTTGAAGGTATTTAACTAGTAAATCAATATAATCATTTTCTTCTAAGTTACCTTCTTCATCATAAGTATTCCTAAATGGAACTACTACATCATCACCCTTTAAATTACTAACACCAGTATTCAAATCATTCATCATGTCACGGTGTAACTCTAAGCTAATACTAACGTTTCTTGCACCTGAATTACTATAGGTGAATACCGGAGACGACCTTGATAAAGCATTAGTTTGCTGGAAATTTGAACCCTTACTATCAGTAATACTTTCTGGATATAATGGTAAAATACAGAACTTATCCAAGTGATAAAAATAAATATAGTTAGTAATTAATCTTGGTTTTTCTATCATCTAGCTACCCCAAAAAATGTTTCAACATCTTTATCACCATAGGAAAGTAAATCATCATAAATATCACAGAATCTTAATTTACTACTATTTTTAATTACTTCTTTACCATTATTATCTTTAATGATATAACTTGCATTTTTTGTAGATAAAGTATTTGATTCTTTGTATATAGCTAACCTTAAATCGGTATCTCAGATATCATACTTACCTTTAAATTTATTTTTCTTATAAATAGCTTCTTGTAATCTCCCAATGTTATATTGAAGTTTTTCATCTGGAGTTATAGCATTTCTAATTAAATATTCAACTAACCTATCTGCAAATGGGTAGCTTACTTTGTCATTAATTCTCAATAATGACAATTTCTGAGGTTGAATATCTAATTTACTTCCAAATTCTTCGTTTAATTTAACTTCACCGACATAAGAGTTTTGACATACTTGTGAACTATTTAAATAATTGCCCTCTAGTATAGTAATAGTAGATTTAACTACTGATGGTAACTTAATAAGTAATCTTAAATTTTTCTCAAATGGCCAATAATTACTGGCATCGATATCTGTAGAATAAATAAAAGGTTTATCAAATGTAGAACCACCTACACTCATATAGGTCTTACTCATAATTTCATAAGAAATATCATTTATATCTGCACCAGTATAAATAAGACAAGTTAATTCATAAGGTACAGGAGAATCAATAGCTATAGTATATTCCTCATTAAACTTTACCGGTACTACATAATAAACATAATTATTATTGGCAGTGTTAATATCAAGAGTATAACTACCATTAATTTTAGCTGAAGTATATAATTCAGTTGGTACTTCATTACTAAAACAGTTATATAACGGCATAAGATTTATACCTTTATAATCTCTTACAAACCTTAAATAATTACCTAAATAATTATGCGTATACGAATCATAAACAGATGAATTAATGAGTAACTTAGTAGTCATATTAATCTGTCTTTGATTATACATAAAACTATTTACACGTTTTAAAGATGCTGATTCGCCTGAACCAACACCTCTATAAATTCCGTGGTCTTTTATGTAAAACCTACCATTATAAATAGGCTTATCTTCTCGATAAACTTTATATATTGGTAGGTTAAAATCTTTTAACATTTCTTTAATATAACCAGTCATGTTATTAGTTTCATTAAATTTATAATACATAATTAACCTCCTGATTATAATCCTGGTGCACCTTCTGGAATTTGTGGACCAGCAGCCCAGTTCCAATTCACTTCAGTATTAGTAGCAAAAGTATTTGCCCGGAATGATTCATAAGCTCCACCACCATTGGCTAAGTATGCATATAATAAGTTATAAATATTCTGGATATTAACAGAAGATACTAACATAATATCTTGAACATAACTTAAATCATTTCCAATGGTCACTGTATTGGCTGAACTGAGTATCGAAGTACTAGTTTCAAATACATAATTAGGTAAAGATAAAATTGAATTATTTAATGTTTCAGCTGAGCTTGAAATTAATTCAGTTAAATTAGTTAATAAAGCATTAGTTCCAGATGCCCCATTAATTCCTTCATTAATAGAATTAATCCTACTAGTAATAGTATTAAAAGCTTCAGAAAAAGCTGTAGTTGTACTGAAATCTAATAATTTATAAATATCAGTAGTATCATAATATTCTTCTGGTTGTTCAATTAAAGTTTCAGTAGCATAATCTACAGCACTATTTTTAGCACTCTTTACAATATCAGAAGTATTAGTATTAGCAATAATCATAGCCCCAGAAGTTTGTAAACCTTCTGTTCTAGTAAATCCAGTTACTTGACCTGAAGCTCTAATATATTGTTGTCTAGGTTCTTCACCGCTTAATCTATTAAAAACATCTATTCCCTCAGGTGTTCTCTCTGCTAATCTAGCATACCCAATATTTCCAAGATTTTTTACATCACCAATAGCATCTCCCAGTGACCTAAACAATGAAGGAATAGTAGTAACTAATGGCGCAAGATTTAATATATCTCCTAAATCTGTAGAAATACCATTTCCGAATAAACCTGTTTCAATAGTAATTCCACCTACAAATGCTGAGGCTGCCTGTGATAACATATCAGTAATTCTATACATCATATAGTTATCTGGGCTACTGGCAACACCAGAACCTCAGTTATAAATAAAATTAGCTAAAACATTATCAAATTGTTGGCTGGTACTTACATAATTATCAAATTTACTTAATAATTTATTAATATCATCACCGATAATACCATTTTGTGTAGGGTTAGCAACTTGTGAAGCAGCTACAAGGTCTGAAACATTAAGACCAAATACTCTAGCATATTCTGACCTAACAACATTACCTGACGTTTTGCCAATTTCAGTCATATAACTAACGATACCTTTCATTAAGGCATCAGCAGCTTCTCCAGAAACACCTTCCATTAATAAGTCAGCATAAGATAATCCTGACCTAGCAGCACCCATTACTAATAAGTTCTGCATGGAAGAACTATTTAATGCATTTAAGTTACCTGAACCCAATTCACCAATTGCTTGAGCTAACCGGTTAACTGTTTGCTGGCTCATACCAACACTGGAAAGAGAACCTAACCATTGTTGTACTGTAGCCTCAAGTCTCATTGCTGAGTCTGAAGTCATAATAGCTTGTGCTTCAAATAAAGCATCTGAAACACCTTGGAACCCTTCCTTTATGTATTGGCTAGTCTCATAATTTTGGTTTAAGAATTCTTTTAATGATGACTGGATAGCCATTCTATTGGCAGTAAGGTCTTGCCTCTGTAAATTGATTAATCGAGTAAGGGAACCACTAGTTACATCAAATACTCCACCTAAATCATCAGCCATTGTCTGTAAGAAGGCGCGTTGTTCGACGTTATAAAGAATACCTTGATTTATTAAATTTGATAAATTCTTATAAACATTTTCTTGTTTAACAAGACCTGTTCCACCTAAAGCACCACCAAGTCCATCAGTAATTTCTTTTAAGTTTCTTCCAGTACCAATTAATCCATAATTCATCGCTTCTTGTGACTCGATGAACGATTTCATAATACTTTCAAGTGTATTTTTTAAACTATTTGTCCCACTTAAAAGAAGTTTATTTACTTTTGAACCAGCTTCTTCAAGTTGTTTAGCATTATTATCAGCAGCCTCTTTGGCTCTTTGTCTAGCTTCAGCTTCTTGCTTTTCTTTTTCTAATGCTAGTTGTAAATCTAACTTCTTTTCAGTATCCTTTTCTTCTTCAATTTGTTTTTGTCTAAGTTCAAAGAGTTTTTCCTGATTTTTTATTCTTTCTTTATACTCATCTTCAATAATCTTTTTAAGAGCTTTTAAGTTTTTCTTATCAGTTTCAGTTCTTCTCTTCTCTTCAAGTTGTCTTTGATATGTATCTAATTTGCGAAGATAAGCTTCCTGTTCGTTAATTTTTTTAGATAGTTTCTCACCACTGACTTCACCAGCATCATACTCGTATCCTGTTGATTTATTTTCAGGCATAACTTACCTCCTTTCAAAATTAGAATTGCCAATCTCTACTTCTTTTATCATTAGACTTTTTAATCATTTCCTCTGTCTTCTGGAATTCTTCAGTAATAAATTCCAACAGATAATTTTTTTCAATTGGAGTAATATTCATCAAATCAGTATAAGAAGTGTTACAATTTTTTGAAATTAAGTAACACTCTTTAACTATTTCTTTATATCTATAAGGCCCATAGGGTTTTCCATCACTAGTCAATTTCGGGTCTAAAAAATTCACTTGTGAAGCGAAAGGTAGAGTTAATTTCTCTCCCACAATTAGGGCATTCAGAAACTAATCCATTATCAATACCAATTAAACCACTAATCTTTTCTGCTCTTTGCATAATCTTCATTGAATCTCTTAAAGGTAACTTTTTTAAGGTATTTTGAATAGTAGCAGGATTAACTGGCTGGCCATCAATAGATTTTATTAAAGATTCAAGATTAAGTAAAATTGTAGGGTCTTCCTTCATATCAGGAAATTGTTTTTTCATTTCCTTTTTCTTTTGCTCAATCTTATCTAAATCTCTTGGAGTCTGAAGTCTTAATTCTACCTTCTTACCTGTAGTAGGTAAATCAACTACCAATTCCTTTAAAATATCTTCAGTATATTCATTAACTTTTAATTCATCAAGATTAATACTTCTATCAAAGAAATTTCCACAGAATGGACACATTACAGATAAACTATAATCTGGACCATACGTTACAACTCTTAATTTGTGAAGTAAATATTGATAATCGCCTAAACATAAATCATAAACTGGAATAGGTAATTTTGTTACAAGGCAGTCTTCAATTATTTCAGACATTGTTTTATAAGGGTTTTCTGTAGCCGTAAGACGTTTCATTTCTTCGGCTACAGTCATGCTCCTTAATTTAACTACCGGGTCAAAAGGTTTACCATAAACTAAACCCTTTGAAGGTAAACTATATTCTTCTTGAATTGTTATATTATTCATGACGCAAAGCCTCCTTGAATATATTATACATTATTTTAATCTGGTAAATGAGGTATTGCTCTGTCGTATCTAATAGTTGCAGTTACTTTCTTCTTGCCTGGATTTTCATTATCCCAGCCATCTTCTGATAAGCCTTTTACCCAGCAACCCTTTAAATCCCAGTAACGAACTAATGTATTATCTGGTAAATATTCAAGAACAGTTGCATCAACCTTATATTTATCTGAACTAGGAATAGTGTCATTGATAACATCATAAGATAATGCCTGCCAAGCTAATAATACAGACTTACCATCAGCACCTACAAAGTCATTGATAACTAATTGATTATCTGAGAATGTAGGAACTCCTGCATAGTAAACTGTACTATTACCACGCTTAACTTGGATTTCATCCTGAGTGAAATGAGGTGGTTGGAAAGAAATAACTGAGAAATCAATTACTTCCTGAGCATTAGTAATATAAGATGTACTGAGGTCTGGGTTTTCAGCAACTCTAAGTAAATTATCTAAGCCTGAAACAATAAATCTAAAGTTATTGGACCTTACTGGCTGATAAACTGTAGGGTTATCCGCTAAATGATATGTTCCAAATTCTGACATATTTTATTTCCTCCCTTATACTATAATATCTTCTTCTTCAGATACACTAACTTCTTCATCAGATAAGTTAATAGTAATGTCGAAGTATTCAACAGCTTCAATTGGCTTAATAGTTAAAACTGCCTTAATAGTAGCTTTTCTATCAACCTTAACTTTTCTCCAAGAATACCAGCTAATACCACGACCTGATTGCATCTGGTCTAATAAGCCATTACATAATTTCTTGAAGTTAACCCAAGTAATATCATCATTAGGTTCGAAAGTAGTTCTTAAAGCTGAATGATAAATCTGTTTCTTTAAATCACATAATAACATTCTTACATTTAAGAAGTCAGAGAAGATTAACTTTCCAACACCTCTGTTTGAGCCAGAAGCAACTACTCTGTTACCCCATAATCTGATACCATAAGTACCCATTTGCATAATAGGGTTTACTTTCCAAGTCTGGGCATCGTTAATTTCTGCATCACCAATACCATCCTGTAACTGTTCCATCATAGAATCAGTAACTTCAAAATTAGTCTTGATTAAGCCTGGGATAGAACCTCTGATAATTCCAGAAGCAGCAAACCAGTCAGCGTTTGTTCTAATACTATTAGCAAAAGCCATTAAGTAACCAAATGAAGCTGGCATTGTTAACTTTCCAGGTAAATTACTATTAGTTGAAGTAACTAATGTATATTCAGCAGCTGGGTAACTACATACTGCAAACTTATAAGTTTTATCAGGTACCATATTACAAGCAGCTAATAGTTGAGCTGGAGTTAATTCCTGAGGGAATTCAAATACTGCAACACAATCTCCACGTTCAGCAGCTAAACCAGCCATAACACCATAGCAACCACCAGTAATTTCTGCTGCACTGCTTGATTCATCATTAACAGTAACCTTAACATTTGGCCAATAGCCAGTAGTAATAAATTTAACATTCCATAAGTTTTTACTCTTGAATTCATCGAAGAAACCAGCACCAACCTGGTCAATAACTGCCTGACCGATGTCTGTACCTTCAACTTCAAATGGCTTAACTACAACCTTTAAGCCAGCATTCAATAATTCCTTAATGAAATAATATGATTTATCTTCAACCTCTTCACTTGCTTCGCTGTCTGCGATAGCTGGAGGATTTTTTCCCCAAGCAGCAATGAATTCATTTAAAGTTGAATATAATCTAGCGGCTTCAGGTGCCCCATCAGTTCTTAATAAAGGTACAAGTACAACGTTTTCGGTAGCATCAAATGAATTAAATCCAACCTGTTCTTGTTCTTTAATTAAAATTTGTGACATTCTTTCTTTCCTTTCTAATTATCTAAAACTTCTATAGAACCTTCTTCAACTTTCCAGTTATCCATGAATGGTACACTGAACAACCAAGCATCATCAATACTTAATCTTATTGTCATTCTTGAGAATTGACCAGCAATTAACCTTTCAGGAATATCTGAACTGTCGGATACTGTTGATTCAACCAATACTGTTGAATCATGTAACACCTTCGCATTGTTGTAAGGAATTTCTATACTTAGTTTTGGATAATTTATAAAGTTAAAAATAAAATTCCTTGCATACTCATCAGCTTCAGCGAAGTATTTTGTGTAAATATCAAGCTGATAAGTTAATTTTATAGGGATAGCATTTAATAACTTTGAGGTCTCTTTTGTAGCATCAATATGACCACCGTCATAAGATAGAGCTTTCTTTGCAGTAGAAGTTATTTCTATTTCACTGTCTCTGGATATTGCTATAAGAGGTAAAGTTATTTTAGCATCGTTTGTTTGGTCAGCCCTCATCTGGAATAATCTAGTAGAATCAGAAGGACTCAAAATAGTCATATTAGGGTCCTTTACCCAATTCTTTATCTTATTAACTAGTGACTGGTCGTAATAACGTATAGCCATTATTCTCTCACTCCCCATAAATTTTATTTATGTTATTATATATAAACTTAAATAAATCAAGAATAATAGGGTAACCTTTAATTTCTCTATTACCATAAGTTATTAAGTTAATATAATAATCTATGTAATTGTCTTCAACCTTTATTAGGTTATTTGGTTTTATATTATAAGTATTATGCCCTTGTTTAGAAATAACTAAATTTAGCATAGCCTGTTTTAATATATCAAATGAATCAATTTCAAATAATTCATCAAAAGGTTTTAATCTTAGTCGGTTTACTGATATTAAAAATAAATTATAAATATAACCTTTAAGGTAACCATAAATGAAACTATCTAAGGATGCATTTTCAATTTTATTTGTTATTGTCAATTGCATCTTTAATTATCTTAGCTCCTCTTTCTGATTTTAGCATAGCATTAATCATTTCAGCTACTTCTTTATCGCCTCGTTTTTCTCAAATAGATTTTAAATTTCTACTATTTGATTCAATTGAAAGCCCATTGGACTTAGCTGAGTTTTCTACCTGTGAAGGCTTTCTTAAATTACCTTCCTTGTTATAGAGAAGTCTAGATTTTCCATCTGGCCCTTTAGTATTTTCTAATTGGTCATACTTAATATATCTTTCAATATCATTTTTATCTAAGTTGTATAAATTTGAATCGTATATTACGGGTTTATTTTCGGCGGTTTCTTCAAAATAGCTATCTGGTATACCATCTAAATCATCTCTGGCGTAAGCATTATATAAACCAAAGAAAACTTTTTTATCTTTGAAGAATGAATTATTATCATCAGCATTTATTTTCATTATTTTAACAAATGTATTATTAGGATTATCTAATTCATCAAAATTCATTGCCTTAAGTCAACCGCAGAATAACTTAGCATCCAATAATGCGTTTTGATTTGTATTATTATAAAGTTTATTAACTATATTTTTTTCATTTAATTTAGATTCATGAATCAAATATAGTCTACCCCAGAAAGCTTGTTCTTCACTTCCGTCAACCTCACGTTCAAACCTTTTCTTCATTTCATTGGCTGAAATAGAATTACCAATATCACTATCCTTAGATTTTTCTAATTCAGAGCGTGGGTCATTTTTTAACTTTAATAATTCAGGATTATTTCTAATAACTCTTTCACTGGCCTTATCATCAAGATTTAAAGCCCTGTCATAGACGTTATCACTTTTTCCAGGATATACCTGCCTATAAAGGTCAGCTAATTCCTGATTTTCTTTTAATATCTTCATATACTAACCCTCATATAATAAATTAAAATCTGAATTGGTAAATAATTCTGTATCTGCTTTAGCCAAAGTTGTTTCATATTCTTGTACTAGTTCACAAGTAATGCTTGCTGGATAAATCATTTCAGCACTCATTCGAGTAACCCTAAATAATCTACCTTTAGTATTATCAAAAGCACTAGGAACAATGAATAATGAACCAACCTGTAAACCAGGTAAATCATAAGGAACATGAATTAGTGAGGCTTCTGTTTGTAACTCTGAATCCCAACCTAATTTCTTAGCTGTATTCTGTTTAATATGTTCTTCAAATATACAACCAACTAAAATACTATCTTCATAATTTGATTCAAGTTCACCATGTAAATTATAATGTTTATCTGATGATGGTTGCTTATAAATAACCATAATACCAAGCAATTTAACCATTTCTCTAAACCATCTACGATAAAGCTTAGCGTTATTATTTAATAATAAACCATAACTAGCCCTTGTAGTTGGTATATTATCTAGGCTGGTATTAGGTTGATACCACCTATCTAAATCTGATTTAAATTCTGGCATAATAAACACCAACCTTTAAACAAGAACTCTCTTTACACGGCCTGTAACTCTTACTGATTCGTTTAACTTCTTAGTAATATAATTATAACCTAAACTTTCGGTAATAAACTTATTGTTTTCGATTTTTCCCTTTAAAGAGAAAGCCTTTTTAGTTTTTGAGAAAGTCTTATTAAATCCTTCAAGAACTACCTTATCACCCTTCATCATTTTAGGGTTAGAGAAAGTATAAGTAGTCTTCTTAGTATTGCCTGAAGTAAATGTAATTAAACCTTCAACAATTAATGTATTACCTGATTCTGTAACTGCAGTAGTTTTATATGACTTAATATTGTCATAAACCTTACGCATATAAGATTCACCCATTTGGTCGAAAGATTCTTCATCAAATTCATCAAATTCTTCTTCCTCGCCCTCTTCAGCAGCTTCAGGTTCTTCAAATTCTACTTCATCTTCTGTAGCAATTTCCTCATCTTCATTTTCTTCTTCTGCAGCTTCCTCAGATTGAGCTACGATTTCAGATACATCTTCATCACTTAATGGGGCAATTTCTTCCTGACCACCTTCACTATCTAAAGGTTCGTCGGTAATAGAATCTTCCATTAAAGGTTCAGTTGTAACAGTAACTTTACCACTTTCATCTGAAGTCATTTCTAGATGCTGGTCATCAGTTGTAATAGAAACATCTTTAAAATCTTCAGTTAATGATTCACCCATCTGAGCTTTTTGATAATCTTTTTCCCACTCATCAGCAGCTTTCATTACTTCTTCAGGTGTGTGTGAAAGAAGAAATTCTTCTTGTGCTTTATTAAAAACTCTTACTGCATGTTTTTTGTCTCTTAATAATACGTTCTTAGGATATTCATCAGCTTCAGTTAACGTATCACCGCATTCTTCAAGTGGTTCTTCTTTCTCTTCGTCATCTAAGAACTCACTTACAACCTTGCAGTCA